>JBMTJR010000253.1:0-3611 GCA_049438565.1 Kiritimatiellia bacterium | reverse complement strand
CCCGCACATCCACGCTTTTGATTTCCTGTTTCCATTGGGTATTGGGCATGGACAGAATCCGCTGAACCGCCATTTGAAACTCATCCCCGCCCAGCAGGCTCTTCAGAAAATAAAGCCGTTGCGCCAAAGTGGCCTCAGTCTGTTCGTCATCCGGCACAAAATTCTGTTCGACCGGCGATTCCAACTGCAACAGAAAATCCGCACAGCGGTCGGCAATGTCCTCCAGCATGCTGCGGTATTCGGTGTCGTACGACAACTTCCGCGAGCGCACCTCCACATGGGTTTCTCCTACTTTATTATTTGACCGGTCCAACAGGGTCAGTTTCAACAGGCCCACATAATTCCCCGGCTCGAGCGTGCCCCGCTCGCAGTCCTGCCGGATGCGGCTGTGCCGGATCACCCCGGAGACTTCCATCAGCGAAAAGTCAGGCGAGCTGAGTTCATATTCATAGCGGCCGTTTTCCAGCAGAGCGTGTTCATCGGAGGCACTATACAGTCTCATCCAGACGGGAGTAATTCCGTCCATGCCCGGGAACCCAATCTCCCATGTGCCGGGTCTTTCCGGGGCCGGCTCTGTGGTCCGGGCTGCCGTGGAGTTCAATCCGGAACCTCCCAAAAGCCGCCTTTGTCCGGACCCACTCTCCGCAACCGGTCTGTCTCCTGCATTTTCCTCAGATTCCGTTCCACCGAACGGGTCGTGACGCCTGTCATCTCCGCCAATTCAGCGATAGTGATCCGGGGGTTGATCCGGACGGCTTTGAGAATTTTCTCCGACGTTTTCTCCGACGTTTTCTCCGACGTTTTTACGAGTGCTTTCTCCGTCGTTTCCGCCTGTGCGTCCACCATCCAGTCCGGCTTCGGAAAGGTCACCATCAGGCCCGACAGATCCCCAACAAAACGCGGCAGGGGGTTTTTCCCGGCTCTGCAGGCCTCCGAAATCGTTTCAATCCCGCGGCCCCAGGATTCGATCAGTCCCGCCCGGAAAAATGCATTGGCCAGAAGCGGATTGAAAGGCACCGAGGGGTGTTTGGCCCAGAGGCGGTCCACCGTCCAGCCTTCAGGCAGGTGCCCCGGATTCCACAAGACCAGATGATCCTCATACACACTGACCTGAATAGGGATTCCCGAACTGTAGTCTTTATGCACCACCGCATTCAGCAGGGCCTCCCGCAATGCGGTACGGGAAACTAAAAACTGCTCCACCCGCTGGATCCCGTCATAGCTGATCAACCCTTTGAGATATTTGGTATACAGCAGGTCGAGGGTTTTCTCCACCTGGGCAATCAGCGGCCCATGGATTTCATCCTGATAACGCAGATCATCATTGCTGGCGAAAAACCCGATTTTAATCCAGGCTCCGCTGATCCAGTGGTCCGGCGATTCACTGAACAGCAGCAGCGCCGCACGCTTCAGATGACTCCCTTCCCGCAACTCGAGATTGTCCAGAACCTCCTCGGGGCTGTTCCCCGCGGTTTCATCAATCCGACGGCTCCGTTTCCCACGATCCACCACATCCTGAACCGCGGAAGGCACACAATCCGACAGGCTGAAGCGCGGTTCCACAACCGCATCCCAGCGCACACCCCGTTTTTTGAGGAGAAACCGCTCCAGCGCCGCCCCCCTCAGCTCCTGCTTGGTGCTGCCGCTCCGGTAATGATACTGACCCTTATAACTGACCGGTCCGGGATAAGGCCCGACCCCGATACGGATCAGATCCTTGCCCTCCTCCTGCACCAGGTCCACATCCACCAGAATCCCCAGCACATCCCGCACTTTGTTCGGAATATCAGCCAGCAGCTTCCGGGCATTGACCACCCCCACCGCCACACCGCGGTCATTCCGGCCAATCTCCAAAAGACCTCCATCAGCATTGGCAAAGCCACATATCCACTTGAGATACTCGTCCCGCCACAATTCCTTCCATTCGATGTTCTGGTTCTCATGCATGGTTCTGGGTATCCAACGATAATCTTTCGGCACGTACAGCCAAGGTTCCGGCTGCCCGCATCACGCCTCCGCAAAACTGGTGAAACCGTGTTCCGCCAGACGCTGACGCATCCGCGCCAGTTTCTCCAGCGAAACCGGATACAGGGCGTTTTCCTGGGTCAGCAGCTCCTCTTTGATCGGATCATGCTCCGGACGCGCAGACTCCTTCAGACAAAGCCGCAGCAGCGTCTCCAGCACCGGCCCCAGTTTCTTCTTCGACCCGTGCAGCTTCGGCAGCAGTTTCTGCATCACCGCCGCATCCATGGCCGCATCGAAATCGCCGTCACCCTCCGACAAGGCCAGATAAAAATGCACAAAGCGGCAGATCTCATGCGCGGTGCGGTAACCGAATTCCGCCCCCGCCTCTTTCAAGGCCGGGAAGAAGGTCATCAACACCGCCGACACCTGCTTCCGGAGATCTTCGTCCAAACGGACATCTGATTTGGCCGCGGCCACAAATGCTTTCGCGTACGCCGCTCCCTGACCCGCTATCGCATCCAAATTCGGCTTCAGCGGATTCTCCAGGAAGGCCGACATTTCGTCTTCCGACACCCGGAATTCAATCACATTCGCCCGGTCCAGGACCTTGGGACTGAACATGTAGGTGGTCTCGTCCACATTCACCGTGCCGATCACAAACAGGTTCTTCGGAATCGCCAGCCTGGCTGGCACCCCGTTCCAGTCCTCCCCGGTGTCCTCATGCAGATGGATTGCCTCACCCGACTCCATGGCCGAGAGGAAATCCGCAAAGTACCGCTCCACATGCGACAGATTCATTTCATCCAGAATCAGAAAATAAGGCAGCTCCGGATGCTGCTGTGCATTCAAAATCAAATCCAGCACCCCATTATCCGGCTTGCAGTACTTCCCCGACTCCAAAGCATTCGGATACCCCAGAAGATTCTCATTACTCGTCAAGTCGGCGCCGACGGAGACTAACAGGAAATCTCCACCGCCAAGGTTAGGTCCAATTTTATCATCTTGCTCGACAAGAATGTCTCCAAGTTTCTTACATTCTGTGTAAAAGCCATGAATGTACTTTTGATACTTCGATTCAGCCCCGATTTGGTGACGGCTTTCTTTTGGATCTGTTTCGGTATCGATGAGGCCGCTCTTCAATGCAGCATACCACTCCTCGATGACCCCGAGCGGCAATGGAATCACTTTCCCGGAGGCACCACGTTTATTGACAAGTTCAAGCATATCCTCAGACAATCCCACGACATTATAGTTCTCTAAAAACTCTGAAGTGTTCAACGCTGAACGTAGTTTTTTCTGAAAAGAGGAGCTTCCAGCAGAATCCAAATTCGTAATCCATCGAGCAAACGCCAAGGCAAGCTGTGTTTTTCCCGATCCGGACAGCCCGGTCAGAATGACAAAAGGTTTCGCTTCCAGGGCGGCATAAAACATTAAAAGCAGCCCGGGTGAGAACGAGAGACCTGCCTGCCCGGCTGCCAGCTCCAATGCAGATGGAGGAGAGGAAATATTTTCCGAAACCGCCGGACGATTCTGCATGTGTTCATACATAAACCACGGGAAAAGACTGATCCACAGCTCCGGCAACCCTTTGTATTCCACCTGCCGCAATTGATCCATCATAAACGTATTCCGGGTCAACCAGGTAT
>JBMTJR010000252.1:0-3626 GCA_049438565.1 Kiritimatiellia bacterium | reverse complement strand
GCATACACCACTGTACCAGGATGATGATCCAGAGCACCATCTTCAGGTGCTTCCGGAACAGCACGGCAACCCAAGGGAATAACAGATAAAATTGTGCTTCAAGCGAAAGACTCCAGTACACGAAGCTGGCGCCCACTTCGCGCACCATAAAGTTCCGGGCAAATCAGATATTCGCGTAGTTGAAGAGCCCCGCCCAGGTTGCGGCGAGATTGGCGCCGAGGGTGCCGAAAACTCCGGACCGGTTGAAAAAGATCACCAAAAACAGAATGATGGCCAGCCAAAGACAAGCCGAGGGGAATAAACGCCATGCTCGCCGGATCCAAAAACTCAAGACGATGCGGCGTCGGGAAGATCGGTCTTTGGAAACTTGCAGTTGCGGAATCAGACTTCGCGCAATCACAAACCCAGAGATGGCAAAAAACAAGTCCACCCCCACCCAGCCCGACCAGTAATGAAAAGGGGAATGAAGGTGAGAGGCGGTATTGATGAACAGGTCCCCATTCAAGTGTTGAAGGAGCACGAGCAAGACCGCAATGCCCCGCAGGACTTCAACATCAGGAATGCGGGGGGAGCTGGGTTTCAAAGCGGGCACTTATTTCAGAAAACTCATTGATCGTTCACCAGCTGATCCTTTGCCAAAGTCCGTATCTGTTGAAATCCCTCTTGGAGAAGAAACCGCCTTTCGTATGGCCGCAGCGGGAAAAGTTCCAGAAATGTAAAGAACTCTGGCATCGTCAGAGAATGATGAATCGATTCCGGAAAGTCAATCCGAAGAGGCGCAACTTGACCCTTAACCCAAGGGGTGCCCCTTAACCCTGCTCCTGCAGCCATGAAGCCCGGTTCGTACCCCGGAAGATTCGTAAGCCTATGACGATCCCCATGCCGATGAGGAGCAAGATTGACGGTTCCGGCACAACATTGATCTCAACCGCGTTGTCCAAGCTGGCCGGGGTCGACCACGTTCCGCCGCTGTCCAGTGTCTGCAGAAATGTGTCGTACTGGAAGCCGTTCGACACGGTAGGCGTGGCGTTCTGATTTCGGCCCCACTTGATCTCCGAGGTGTCGGAGGAGAGTACCAGTGCGTACGAGGTACTGGCTGCAAGGCTGAAAGGATTGTCATCGAAAAAGGTGTAGAGCCCCTGCGTGGCTTGCATGTCCACAGCTACGAGGCCCGACGTGGTAAGTTCCGCAGCAGGAACACCCTCCGACACCGAGAAAATAGAGACCTTGACGTTGGGCGTGATCGGCGGTGTCGCGCCCGTGGGGGGATTGAGGCCCACGACAACCGAGGCAAACTGCGTGGGGCTTGATCCAGTGGTGAACAGCATCGCCTTCCATGTGATATCGCTCACGGTAGAGCCGCCAGTCACGGTGTTGGGAAGGTTGCTGATCACTACCTCCGCGTGCAGCGCAGAACTCGGCGGACCGAGGAGCGCGCCGGCGGTCACCAATGCTAGAGCCATGCGGCCAATCCGCTTCGGGATTCCGGCGGCCAGATGACTCCGAAAAGGGGTTGTGTTTTTCTCGTTCTTCATAGGAGGTTCATTCGCCTGAGGATGAGGTCGCTCTTGCCGACGGTTATGGCCAAATAGAATGACATTATAATGAGGAAATGGGGCCGGATGTAAAGCTGCAACAGGACCTTTCGAAAAAAAAATACATAGCTCTCCCTCCGTTATCGCTCAGGCCTTTGCGTAGAAGAGGACGGGTTCAGTGTCATAGTCCCGCCTACGCTCCGCTTCGGCGTGGCATGCGGGGAATGAGTCGTGATCGACGGGCTCATAGAGCCATTCCCCTCCGGACGGGTCGGTTCCACTCTGCGGTTGGCGTCCACCCAGACTCAAATCATGCGATCAGGCTCTTTGAAGCAGAACATCAGGAAATCTGAATTTGGCGGATCAAACCGCGCAGCAAAGGCCAGAGACAGAGGATGAGCGCCCCCTGCCAGAGAGGGGCGAGCGCGAACAGGAATGCCGACTGCAGGGGGATCAGCATGGAAAGCCATTGACCGGTGTTGCGGGGAAGCAGCTTCTCCTGATCGAGAATTTGCCGGTAATTCTGCAAGGCAAGCGCGGCCAGCAGCGCCCAGGGGAGAAAGACCGGAAAGCGGGGCGTCCCGAGCAGCAGGGCCGGGAGCGGCGCAAGGAGCCACCCTGCGGTCAGCATCCTCGCCATCCATCCCCCGGAAAACGGCACCCGGCCCTCCTGATCCGCCAGCAGGGTGATCAGAAAAATCAACCCTCCCCAAATCACAAACCCCGGCAAAAGCGCCTTGAGAGAAGCGGGGGCTCCCGCACCGATCCACAGTGCCATGCCGCGGCAGCCGGCCATGCAGAGCGCCCCCGGAATCAGCTGACGTTGTTTGACGAAGTTATAAACAGAGATCAACAGCAGCAGACCCAGCATCGCGGGCCGGGGAAATAGCAGAACAGCGCCCAAAGCCAGAGTCCCGCAAAGCATCCAGGCCCGGGATTTTCGAATCCGGCCGGAGGGGAGCGGTCGCTCCGGACGCGATTCCCGGTCCCGGGATTCGTCCACCAGATCATTCAGCGCCATCCCGAACAAATAGGCAAAACAAACAGCGAACAGCGGCCGCCAAAGCAGCGGATTTTGTGCCAAAGCAGCGCCCACCCATACATCCCCGGGCACCGTATAGAGCGCGGGAAGTCTAAGAAAACGAATCCATGGATTTTGCAGGCATCGCATAGGATCTCCTTACGGTTTTCCGGGAAGCCTGTTCAATGCAAATCCGCAGGAGAGAGGAGAAGAGAGTTCCTGTCCGCGATGGGCGCATCCAGCCTGCGGCTGGCAAGCCCACATTCGGTTCAATCGTACGATAGAATGGGGAAACAACCGCTGAAAACGCGGAAAGCGCGGACATTGCAATTAGAAATTTAAAAGGGGATGCCTCAAACTAAACTCAAATAGAAATAACCTTAAATTTGCTGTATCGGCCCCCTGGCCGTCGCGAGCGACAGCTCGGGCAGGCATGTCGTCCGTGATGTCAGCGATCTCCGCGGTTTTAAAAAACCAATTGAGGGATACGCCCGCCCGCGATTTTCCTGTGCATTCTGCTTGACGAAAACGTCTGCATCCCTATTTTAACACCCTTTCACAGCACAGTTTAAACAAGGGAAAACCCGTGAGTACACTTTTAGATAAAATTGATCAAGAGAACCGCAAATCTGAAATACCTGATTTTGCAGTCGGCGATGCGGTTAAAGTACACGTCCGCATTCAGGAAGGCAACAACGTCCGTACCCAGATTTTTTCAGGAACCGTGATTGCCCGTGATGGGCATGGCGCCACCGAAACCTTCACCGTCCGCCGCATCTCCTACGGAGAAGGCGTGGAGAAAGTCTTTCCGGTACATGCCCCGGTGGTGGAAAAAATTGAAGTGGAGCGCAAGGGAAAGGTCCGCCGCGCCAAACTTTATTACGCCCGTGCCCTCAAAGGTAAAAAAGCTAAAATCACCTGAACTTTTTCAGTTGGACACCGGCCTGCTGGCCGCCGAACACGCCGCCCTCGAAAGCGGCGTTTTCGTGTCGCCGGTGTGGATGAGGCCGGACGGGGGCCTCTTGCCGGACCGGTAGTTGCCGCCGCGGTGATGTTTCCGGCCGCATCCC
>JBMTJR010000251.1:0-3645 GCA_049438565.1 Kiritimatiellia bacterium | reverse complement strand
TCTGCCACAGTTTGAGGTGGCACATGCCGGGCAGACCGGCGGCAAAGGATCCGCCGACCTCGCACTGGGACATTTTGGTCCCGATGCCGACCGGGTTCCCCAGATACTGTGCGAATTCAAAGACATCCGTTCGGGACTGGATGCGAATATACATCAATTTTGATGTTGATCGATTATAGAATTCAGGGTACAGTTTTATGAGACTCAAGAAGGAAAGATTCCGGTACAAGACTTTCTGGAAGAGTTGAAACGCTCCGATCCGGGGGATTTCGCGGCGGTCATGGCGGGACTTGGGAAACTGAAAAACCGCCAGAATCACCGGGAACCTCTGACCAAGCCTCTTTCCGACGGGTTGTTGGAATTACGACACGTTGGCAAGCTGAACACCCGCATTCTCTGGTTTTTTATGAAAGGACGCCACATCATTGCCGTGCACGGAATTCGAAACAAAGGACGGAAAATTCCAAGTCGGGATCTCGAAACCGCCCTGCAGCGCATGAAAGATTGGCAAGAGAGAACGTCAACATGAAGAAAACAAATTTCGACACCTATCTGGAGAAGAACCTCAAAGACCCCGAATTTTCCGCCCGCTATGCCGAGGCGGGAGAGGCCTGGGATATCGCCCTGCAACTCAGCGCCCTGCGCGAACAGGCCGGCCTTTCCCAGAAAGAGCTGGCCGAAAAACTGCACACCAGCCAACAGAACATCAGCCGTCTGGAATCACCTTCCTACCAGGGCCACTCCCTGCGCCAGCTCAGGAAAGTTGCCGAAGCCCTGCATGCCCGCGTCCGGGTGACGATTGAACCCTTTCCCGAAATCGAAGAAGCGGCCCTCGTCAATGAACCCGCAGCGGAATATGTGGATCAGGAACTTTAAATTCCTCCGACACAGAAAAGCAATTCCTCAACTTTGACTGCCTCCAAGGATTTGCATTCACCCCCACATCTCATATTTTGGAAACATGAAAATGAACGTATGCTTTTCTCTGCGAAAACCCTTCTTCTTCCTTTTCCTCTTGCTCAGCGGCTGCGCCTCGGTGGAGAAACGGATTGATGCCAATGCCGAGGTTTTTGCCACTTTTCCTCCGGAGGTCCAGGAGACGCTCCGAAAGGGAGAGATCGAGGTGGGATACACCCCGAAAATGGTGGAAATCGCCAAAGGAAAACCCACCTACGTGAATCTCAAAAAAACGGAGGACGGCAGCAGCACGGTATGGCGCTATGTGGAATTCCGTCAATATTCACGGGCCGTCCCGGTCTACGACACCGGAGTCCGCGGCACCGGCTGGGTGGATGTAAGCGAAACCCAGGAATTCGAATACCTACGGGTGGAATTCAGGGACGATGCGGTGATCGCTTTCGAAGCCGCCCAGCCACAATAAAATAGCAGGAAAGGCGGTTGTCAGGCCTCCGGATACACGCTAAAAGCTCTCCATGCTCGCCAAACGCATCATTCCCTGCCTCGATATCCGCAACAACCGGGTGGTGAAAGGGGTCAATTTTATTGACCTCATTGATGCGGGCGACCCGATTCAGCAGGCCAAAGCCTACGAACTGCAGGGTGCGGATGAACTCACTTTTCTGGACATCACCGCCTCCCATGAACGGCGGGAAACCGTGGTCGATCTGGTCGGCCGGGTGGGAAAAGAAGTGTTTATGCCCATGACCGTGGGGGGCGGCATCCGCTCTGCCGCCGATGTGCGCCGCATGCTCAATGCCGGGGCAGACAAGGTTTCGATCAATACCGCCGCCATCCTGGAGCCTGGGATTATCGACGAAGCCGCCGCATTTTACGGATGTCAGTGCATTGTGGTGGCGATCGACGCACGCCGCAATGCGCAGGGAGGCTGGACGGTTTATACGCACGGAGGCCGTCAGCCCACCGGGCTGGATGCCATCGACTGGGCCCGGGAAGTGGTGAACCGCGGCGCCGGGGAAATTCTGCTCACCAGCATGGATGCCGACGGCACCAAAGACGGATACGATCTGGAACTGACCCGCAGTGTGGCCGAAGCCGTCTCCGTCCCGGTCATCGCCTCCGGCGGCGCCGGCACGCTTGAACATTTCGCCGAAGCGCTCACTGAAGGAAAAGCCGATGCGGTTCTGGCCGCAAGTCTGTTCCATTTCGGCACCTTCACCATCCGGGAAGTGAAGGACTATCTGCGCAGCCGCGGTATCGAAGTACGTCTGTAACCCCCGTCACCCAAAGGACCTCCTCATGCAGCCCTCTCTGAAAACCCTCGCTCTCCTGACCGCCCTCTTTACCGCCGGGATACTCTCCGCCGTCGAATCGCCGGACCTGAGCCCCTACCCCGAAGCGGAGGAGGGTCAGGTCCGCCATGTGATCGTCCTACCGCCTCTGGAGGAGGAGGCCGACCATCAAGTCGAACTTCTGGTGGGAAAACAGATCCTCACCGATGCGGTGAATCTGAAACGCCTGGGTGGAGAAATTGAGGAGAAAACCATCCAAGGCTGGGGCTATTCTTATTATCTCGCGGATCCCGGACCCGTGGCCAGCACCCTGATGATGCCGCAGCCGGGTGAGGAGAACGTCGAGCGTCTGGTGCGCATGCCCGGAAAACTCATCCGCTACAACAGCAGACTCCCCATCGTGATTTACACTCCGTCCGATGCGGTGGTGCAGTACCGGATCTGGTCCGCAGGGGAAGTGCAGACGCCCTGATCCGCCCGGTTCATGAATTGATCCGGGCCCGTCCAGCTGCGTCGCTGATTCCAGCTCCGCGGATGTTGATCCAATGGTACCCGTGACGGTAACCGGCTTCGGGAATAATCTGCGGCAGCCCGGGTGAAATCTCTTCCGTGGAGGCCAAGTGCACATGCGCGGCGAGCAGGGCGAGCAGATGAGGAGCCTTGTGCAAAATCCGGCTGATTTCTCTTTCCGGGTCGGCCATAAGCAAAGGCTTGCCGTGCTTGGCGATAACCGCTTCGCGGAGCCGGGGACTTCCAAGCGGAATATGCATCATCAGAACCGTCGGAATCGGTTGGGCGAGTTCCTCGCGGAGAAAACGGATTTGCTGTGTGGATAAATGGTAGGTGCTGTTATCCAGACCGAGGAAACGGATGCCGTGGACGTCCTGTCGCCAGTGCGAGAAGTGGGGACCGTATATATCCATGAGCACGGGAAGTTGCTGCTCCCGCAGTTCGGCCCCTCCCGCTTGATCCGGATAAAACCAGTCGTGGTTTCCAGGGACCCGGAATACCGGCACTGGGCATTCGGAAAGGAGGTTCCTGACAAGTCGGTTATTTTCCGGCGAGGGAAAATGACAAAGATCTCCGCCGCAAAGAATCAGATCTGCGGCACCTTCACGTGCACGTTGCAAATGGGAGCGGAGCAACGCCTCGCTGTCCATCGGCAACACCGGTTTCGGATCCTCCCGCCAGGCGGGAGGGATCAGGGGATTGCCGGAGGCCGCAGCCTGCAAATGCGTGTCGGCAAAGTAATAGATCCGCAGCGGAGAGCTGCAGGCAGGAACGTGCAGGGTGATGGCAGAAGTCATAGATGGATGAAAGCGATGCCAAACACCCTACACATAGGGCGTGCGGAGAAAAGTTTATTCCCCGATCTGGAAGACCGCGATGCTGCCGCTGACCTCGTAGGAGACGATCAGCAAGGCTTTTCCGTTGG
>JBMTJR010000250.1:0-3651 GCA_049438565.1 Kiritimatiellia bacterium | reverse complement strand
GGCCGCCTTTGGCGGAGACCGGGATCGGTAGTCGGGGCAGCATGCCCCGGATCCGGGTTAGAATCTGAATTCTGATTTCTGAACGCTCCTTCATTGCAGATACAACTCCGCATGATTTGCCAGTTCCGCCTCTCCCCGCAGGTAAATGCTGTCGCTGTCGGAAAAGGCGCGGAACAGCGGCATGGTCAGTGGATAGTCCTGGGTGACCACGGCCCGGATCATGTTTCCCGGGTAGGTGAAGAGAGGAGCGGAGATCTGGTGATCATTACCAGAATTTACAGGATGAGCTGAGCGCGTGTAGTTAAGTCGGGTTTGTGCATAACCCATATTCAGAGTCTCCAGGTACTCCGGGAAATAGAGGATATCGTCAGTGTCGTTATACACGTTTCGATGGCTGCTCTCAAAAGCCTGACCCGCATTGCGTGCGCTTTCCCAGCCTGCCTGGGAGCTGCGGCTTTGACCGTAGGGGGCGCTCCGCTCTCCGGCATTGGGACTGCTGGCGATCACACTGGCCTTGCGGGCCATGAATTCGTTCAGACCCACCGCGCGGGCTCGGACTGCGGAATCCGCACTGAACTGGATGATCTCGGGGGCGGTCACCATCATCACCAGCTGAATCATCCCGAACAGGATCAGACAGAGGAGAAGAATGACCGCAAAAGACTCCACAATGGCCTGACCGGATTTGCTCCGGCAGGCACGGGAATGATTCGGCCTGACGTTCAGAGGCCCTTTCATGGCAGATTTTCCTTCCGGAACCCGTCTGCGGGTTCCGGTACGGGGATTCGGATCAGTTTCCGAGATCCTGCATCATGTCCACAGAGCTCTCTGAGGTCGCGGAACCGGGATTTCCGCCCAGCTCCTCCGTGGCACCTCCGAGCATCTCGCGGATTCGGTCACTGAATACGCCGAACACCGCAATGGCGGCAATTGCAACAATCACAACGATGATGATGTATTCGACCATCGCCTGGCCGGCTTTTTTCTGTTTATTCTGATGTTTCATATGTGTACTCCTTCTTTCCTGTGTACTCCTTCTTTCCATTGAGGAAAGTTTTTCTATTTTCCAGTCACTTTGTAATGGGGATAACGTCCGGTTGGCAAGGTTTATTGTTCAGGGGGCGGTGAAAATTACGGATAATCGGAGGAGACAATGTCGAGAATACGGTCTCCATATTCTTTGAAAATATAGATAAAGAATCCCAGAGTCACCATGATCCCGAGGGTCATGGCCAGCACCATAATGGTTTCGAGCATGGACTGCCCGCTTTTGCTATTCCGAAATTTCTTCATCACTACTTCTGAGACTTTACACCTGTCCGGAAAGATTGTCTATGATTATTTTCCGGCGCTGATCTTATCGGGCGCAGCCCACAATCGGTGAAAGATGAGATCATTTTCTGAGCGTATTCCTCGTGATCGTAATCCTGATCGTAATCCTAATCGATTTCTTCAATTTCGATTACGATCACGATTATGATTACGATTACGATTGAAGCCGGGCGTCTTCAACAATTTTGGTTTGCGCCCAGCCAGAATCTACCCCCGGCGGATTTCTGATCCGGCGAAACGGACCTGAATGCGGTAGACTTTTTTGGTGCGGCAGTGAATGCGTCCGGTGGCGGTGTCGAAAGACTCCGGAATCTCAATCCGGTGCAGGTCGATCACCGCGCGGTAACCCCGTTCGGAGAAGACGTCAATCAGCATGGACATCGCATCCGGATCGTCCAGCAGCCGGGTTTCGGTGTTAATAAAGGCCATGCCGGTGATGGCATGACGCTTCACCACCGGAACCAGTTTTTTCTCGGCAAAGCTCAGAACCTGTTTGAACAGCTCCGGCTGTTCCATGGCGTAGGAGTCCAGCCGGTTCACCAGTTCCTGCCGGGCATGAATCACAATTTCCTGGGCCAGCGGGATGTCCCGCATCATATCAAAGGTGGTCGGGTCCAGTTCCAGCGAGCTCTGATACTGCAGTTCCCGCTTGATGTTCTGTTCCACTTCCTGAATGCTGCCCTGCGCATTGATGAAGTGATAAAAAAAGCGTTCTTTCAGGGAGGTGAGTGCCGACCAGGTTTGCTCTTTGAACACCTTGTATCGCCGGCGGGCTGTCTCCTCCTCCAGATCGGTGGCCCGGACCTCCTGCAGGGTGCCGACCCCGGTCTCCTGCACCTCCTGATTGTGACGCAGAATCTCTTTGCCCCTCTGGATCTGACGTTTGATCGACACCGACTCCTCCACAAACAGAATCACCACATGAATCGTGGGTTTGCGGAACTGAGTGGCCAGGCGGGTGTTATGATGGGTGCGCCACAGCTCATTCATTTCATGGGTGAGCAGTTTCAGGCATTCCACCTGCACGGTGGTGCGGGGAAATCCATCCAAAATGACCCCGTCCCGGTATTCCGGTTTTAACAGTTCGCGCAGCACAATCGCCACCACCTCGCGGTCGCCCACCATGCCGCCCCGGTCTTTGATCTTCTGGGCATGCGGACTGTTCAGCAGGCTGCTGACCACGATCGGATCGCAGGTAAGTCCGCGGAGCTCGCTGATAAAGCGGGTCTGGGTGCCTTTTCCCGATCCCGGCGCCCCGCCAAGCAGAATCAATTCTTTGGGAAAACGGAGATTTTCCAGTCCGAACTCCTGAACCAGCTCCTCCCAGGCGGTCCGGAAAATGACCTGTGCATCCTTAATTTCCAGTTCAGGAGTCGATTTCTGATCGGGGACCGGGGAATTCGGGCTCATGGCTTACTCCTCCGCCTTGAATGAAATCAGAAAGCCCATCCCGTGCAGGCGGTCCAGAATCTCCGCCACCTGCGCGTAGGGGATCGTGGGGCTGGCATAAACCGTCACCGTGCGCTCACCCGGATCGGAAATGGTTTCCAGCAGAGGAAAATCCACCGTTTTCCCCTTCAGTTTCAAAGTGACCCCTTCCGGAATTTCCGGTGTGGGAGCGGCCTCCTCCACTGCAAGGGCAGGGCGGGGATTTTCGGGGAAAATCGCCGATTGAATGCGGTCTCCGGACGGAGTCGGAGGCATGGGGGCGGGTGCAGGCGGATTACTCCGGCATCCGCTGAGGACCACCAGCAGCAGGCCGGAATAGGCGATAAGGGGGAAACGGGGGGCTGAAAACATGAAAACTCCTTGAAGAAGGGCACTTATTGACCTTTCCGTCCGCAGAGTCAAGGGCAATGCATCGGCTTGACCACCGCGCCTCTTTGCGCTTGAATAGGTCCATGTTTAAATTCTGTAAAAAATGTCAGGAGGAAACCCTGTTTGTTTCCGAAGCCCAGTACGAGGGCTTTCAAAAAGTGGCGGAGAAACAGAAATGCACGGTATGCGGCACCGAAAGCCAGGCCTCCGCGCCACCCCCGCGAAAGGCGGATCCGCTGGCGGCCCTTTTCGGAGAGGGGCGGGCGGAGAAAAAACCTGATCTCTTTGATGTGGAGGCGGAAACCGCCCGGCTTTGCCGTAAATGCACCCACTACGTTCTCCATCCCTTCACCCAGCGCTGCGGCCTGCACGACAAAGAAGTCGCCGCCACCGACAGCTGCGAGCAGTTTGAGGCGAAGTGAGGGTGCCCGTTTGGGAGCTCTCTACCCAGGGCTGAAAAGTTCTCAGGTCTACTTGGTTTTGTGATAACGATTTAAAGAA
>JBMTJR010000249.1:0-3665 GCA_049438565.1 Kiritimatiellia bacterium | reverse complement strand
AGTTCCCCGGCCGCGGCCACCGCCAGCAGCGCATTCATGGCATTGTGCCGACCCGGCAGCGGAATGCGGAATGAATAGGTTCCTCCCTGAAAGCCGAAGCGCACCTCCTGCCCGTCCGGGCTTTCGGTTGCACCCAGAAACTGCAGGTCCGCAGTCGTACTTTCCCCCACCCGCTTCAGCTGCGGCAGATCCCGGGAAACCTGTTCCGCGAGCAGATCCCCCTCACGAATCCATCGTACCCCGCAACCCTCCGCGAAACGGCGGTAGCAGCGCAGAAGGGACGATTCACTCCGGAAGCGTTCCACATGATCCCACTCCACATGCGTAAGAATACCCACGGCGGGAGCATAGTGAACCAGCGTCCCGTCACTCTCATCCGCCTCCAGCACAAAAGCCTCGGTGCTTCCCCGGTCGGCCACCCGGCCCGGAAGCCCGGTTTCGCCGCCCACTGCATATCCGGCGCCACTCCGGGCATGCTCCAGAATGGTGGCCAGCATCGCGGAAGTGGTGGTCTTGCCATGCGCCCCGGCCACTGCCACACTGCGGCGGCGGTTGCTGAAAGAGGCCAGCACCTGACCTCTGACCCATACCGGGATCTGACGTTCCCGCAGCGCCTCCACTTCCGGATTCCCCTCCCCGACCGCCGGGGTCCGCACCGCCCATTCGGTTTGCCGGGGAGGATGATCCGGATGATGACCGGCAAAGAATTGGGCCCCCTGCGCCTCCAGATCCCGGGTGAGACGGTTGGGATGACTGTCGGAACCGGACACCGTGAACCCGGACTGGATCAGCAGACGCGCCAGGCCTGCCATGCCCACGCCGCCCATTCCGATCAGGTGCACATGGGCCGGCCGGTCCCACAGGCAGGCGGGCAAATCAGCCATTCCGGGCGGCCTCTTCCACCAGATCCGCCAACTGGTCGGCCGCATCGATTTTAGCCCAGCTCTTCATGGCGCTCCGCATCCGCTCCAGCCGCTCCGGCGTGTAGATGCATCCCTCCACATAATCGGTCAGCCATTCCACTTCCAGATCCCGCTCCGCAATCAGGTCGGCGGCCTTGATCCGGAAAAACTCGCTGGCGTTGGTGTACTGATGATTCCGGGCGGCATAGGGATACGGCACCAGGAGTGCAGGGATGCCGAAAGCACTGAGTTCGGCACAGGTGGAGGCGCCGGCCCGGGAGATGGCCAGATCCGCCTGGGCATACCAGGGGCGCATATCCGGTTCGAAGGCAGCCACATGATGCGGAACCCCCGCTTTTTCATAACAGGTCCGGACCGATTCCTCGTCCTTCTCGCCTGTCAGGTGAACCACAAATATATTTTTCTCCCGCGCATAGAGATCCCGCAATGCGCGGCGGACAATCAGGTTCAGCGCGCTGGCCCCCCGGCTGCCACCGATGCAGAGAATACAGAAGGGCTTCTCCGGATCCGGGCGGAAGGATTTTTCCATTGCCGCCCGGGCCAATTCCGCGCGCAGCGGCATGCCGGTGAGATTCAAACGGGCTTTCCCTTTGAGTTCATGACGGGTCATTTCAAAGGTGGCTCCGACCCGGGTGGCTTTGCGGGCAAAAAAGGAAACCATGCGGCCCGGGATGGAATTCGCTTCATGCAGCACCACCGGAATCCCGGAACGGCAGGCCACTTGTACCGGCCCCATACCCGCATAACTGCCCATGGCCAGCACCACATCCGGTTTCTCCTCCTGCATAGGTTTGCGGGCCCGTTTGGCCGCCAGATAAAAATTGAGCGCAAACAGATGGGCTTTCCGCCAGCCGCCCTCCCAGCCTTTGGCCGGAATGGTGATTTTTTTCCAGGGAGTATGCGCCACCGCTTTGGACTCGATATCCTTCCCCGCCAGCCAGAGGGTTACTTTGTGTCCGCGGGCATCCAGCACTTCCGCTGTAGCCAGTCCGGGAAAAATATGCCCGCCGGTTCCGCCGCAGGCCAGCGCGATATGCAGATGTGGTTTGTCCTCTGTCACCATGCCCCTCCTTTAATCGATGCCGGTCCCTTTTGTCCACTATGGGATCAAAATGTTTTGATGCCGGCCCGGGTTCTGTTAGGGAAAGTATGTATGAAGATCACCCCGCTTGTTTCCAACACTTTTGCCAGCGATGGCGGCGCCATGTTCGGGCTGGTCCCCAAAGGAATCTGGCAGCGGCTCTGTCCGCCAGATGAAAACAACCTGATTCCGCAACGGGCCAATTCCTGGCTGATTGAAACCGACGACGGCAAGACCGGACTGCTGGAGAGCGGTTGCGGAGACCCAGAGTGGTTTTCCGCACGGGAACGTGATCTGCACCGTCTGGAGGAAAAATGGCTCCTGCCTGATTCACTGCAGAAACGGGGGGTGGATTTTGAAAAAATCGATTTTGTGATTCTCTCCCATGCGCACTGGGATCATGCCGGCGGACTGATGGACCCGGAAGGCCGACCGGTCTTTCCCAACGCGGAGATTTTTCTGCGTCAGGCCGAGGTGGACTGCGTACTGGGCGGCGACCCGCTGCTGTACAAATCCTATCCTGAAAAGATTCAAAAAAGCTTCTCCATCCTTCGAGACCGGATTTTCCCGGTGCCGGATGAGGAGCCGGAAATGCTTCCCGGTCTCTATTTGCTGCCCGCCCCGGGACATTCCGAGGGTCAGGCCGCTGTCTTTTTTGCTTCTACAGAGGTATCCGGCCGGGAAGGAATCCGAACGGCGGCGGTTTTTCCCGGCGACAACTGTCCTTCGCAGCATCATCTTCGCATGGTTTTTCAGTCCGCCTACGACACCTTCCCCCTGAAAACCCGGGCCTGGAAACAGAAGTGGCTCCCCCGCTGCGCGGAGGATGAACTTCTGCTGATGTTCACGCATGATCCGCACATGTTCGCCGCCTGGATCGCCAAAGATGAGAAGCGCGAGTACGTGGTGCACACAGCGTATACCGGAGAGGCATGACGGAGACTTCTCAAAAATGGCTGGTGGTCCAGGTCGCGGCGCTGGGATGGAATCTGCTGGAAAACCGCGGCAGCGGGCTCGGCGGACTCCACTTTTCGCCGCTGGAACCGCTTACGCCCGGACTCACCTGTTCTGCCCAGGCTTCGTTCCGGACCGCCCGGCAGCCTGCACAGCACGGCATGATCGCCAATGGTCTTTATCACCGCAGTCTCCGCCGCCCCCTCTTTTGGGAACAGGCCGCCTCCCAGGTGGAAGGTCCCCGGATCTGGGAGGATTTCCGCAGACAGGGCGGAAAAGTGGGCATGATGTTCTGGCAGCAGAGTCTGGGGGAGGAGGTGGACCTGATTCTTTCCCCCCGTCCGATTCACAAGCATTCAGGGGGAATGATTCAACACTGCTACAGCAAACCCGGTTCCCTGTATCCGGAGATTTGTCAGGACATCGGAAAATCCTTTAATCTGATGCACTACTGGGGTCCGCTGGCTTCGCACAAATCCTCCGACTGGATCGTGGCCGCCACCTGCTCGGTTCTGCGCAGAAAAGACCTCCGTCCCGATCTGCTGTTCACCTATCTGCCCCATCTCGATTACGACACCCAGCGGCACGGTCCGGCCCATCCCAAAGCGCAGGCCGCTCTGGAGAAAACCGACGCCTATCTTCAGGAACTTCATGACTGCGCCGCGGCAGAGGGCTACCGGATCCTGGTCTGGGGCGATTACGCCATG
>JBMTJR010000248.1:0-3667 GCA_049438565.1 Kiritimatiellia bacterium | reverse complement strand
CCGCCGGTTTCCACGCCGATGGTCCGCATGACCCGGATGGTGGCATCCCGCATTTTCTGATATTCCACATCGGTCAGGGTCTGGGCGGGAGCCACGGTGATGCTGTCCCCGGTGTGAATGCCCATGTGGTCGAGGTTTTCGATGGAACAGATGATGACCACGTTGTCTTTGTGATCCCGCATCACTTCCATTTCATATTCTTTCCAGCCGTAAACCGACTCCTCAATCAGCACCGTGGTGTTCAGCGAGGCTTTGAGTCCGCTGGCCGCGACCTCACGGAGTTCCTCCGCATTGTCGGCGGTGCCGCCGCCGGTACCGCCCATGGTGAAAGAGGGACGGACAATCACCGGATATCCGATCTTATCCGCAGTGGCCAGGGCGTCTTCCACGGTGTGCACCTGCACGGAAATCAGGGTTTCCACCTCCGCCTCTTTCATCGCTTCCTTGAAAGCATCCCGGTCTTCGGCTTTATGAATGACCTGGGCGTTGGCTCCGATCATTTCCACCCCGTATTTTTCCAGAATCCCGAGATTGGCCACTTCGAGGGCGGTGTTGAGCGCGGTTTGGCCTCCCAGGGTTGGCAGCAGGGCGTCCGGACGCTCTTTGGCAATGATTTTCTCCACCGCTTCCGGGGTGATCGGTTCGATGTAGGTCCGGTCCGCCACTTCCGGATCGGTCATGATGGTGGCGGGATTGCTGTTGATCAGCACGATTTCGTAGCCCTCTTCCCGCAACGCTTTACAGGCCTGGGTGCCGGAGTAGTCAAATTCGCAGGCCTGGCCGATGATAATCGGGCCGGAGCCAATAATCATGATTTTGTGGATGTCCTCACGTTTGGGCATACAAAGTCCTTCAGAAATCGAGTTTTAACTGCGGGGCAGGGCTCTGGATTCAGAGCTGCTCCCCCTTTTCAGATTGCTGGCTCTCTTGCAAGCCTTTTGAGGATTGGGTTGGGCCAAGAGGGTTTCGTCCAAGAGGGTTTCGAACAGTGGCTGAAGCTCCCGTCCGCAGGGCTTCGGTGCTTATTCCTTTCAAACCGGGCGATCTTTCCGCCAGAGCAGCATGAGCAGAAAGCCAATGGCGGCTCCGCCGAGATGGGCAAAATGGGCAATTCCACCGCCGAAGAGGGAAAATCCCGTCACCCCGGAGAAAAAGTCGAGCAGAAGCAGGGCCGGAATGAAGTATTTGGCCGCAATCGGGACCGGCAGAAAGATCAGGCTGAGCTTGGCGTTGGGAAAGAGCACTCCGAATGCGGTCAGCACCCCGTAAATCGCCCCGGAAGCGCCCACCACCGGGATCTTGAAGATATAAAACATCTCCACGATTTTTTCCGGGCCGGCCGCCTCATATCCGGCGGGGCTGAGCTGCTGGATTCCATAGGCGAAAACCCGTGGATCGTCGGTGATACGCGGGAGTTCTGTCAGTTCAGCCGCAGTGAGTCCCTGTTGGATCAGCAGGGAGGCGGTGCGGAAGACTTCAAACAGATTCACTCCGGTGTAAATGATTCCTGCGCCTACCCCGGCGGCAAAGTAGAAAATCAGAAAGCGTTTTGTCCCCCAGATTCGCTCCAGAATGGATCCGAAAGAGAACAGGCCGAACATGTTCATAAACAGGTGCGTGGTGCTCCCGTGCATGAACATGTGGCTGACAAACTGCCAGACTCCGAAGGCCTCATTCCGGGGGTAATACAAAGGCAGTCGCCGGGCCAAAGGATTCCCGGCCGGCAGCAGGAGATCCACGGTGAAGTAAATCAGAACATTCAGCGCGATCAGGCTGCTGGTTGCGGGAATCGATTTCCGCATGGATCAGTTTTCTTCCGTCGGAGGCGGGCTGTTCTCTACTTCCTCCTCCTGTTTGAGCGGCTCCAGGGAGAGATAGCTGCCCATGGGGAAGGTCCGGAAAATGCCTTTGCGTACTTCCATTTCAATGTCCCCGTTGAGATGGCGCCGCTGCAGAACACCGGTAATCACATCGTCGGGGCCTTCTCCGATCCGCAGGATCACATTGGGAATAAATTTACGCTCCAGGGTCTCCTCCAGCGCAGTCACCTCATCCTTGGTGATGAAAAAACGCTTGGTTTCAAAAGTATATCCTTCCCGGACCAGCTGCAGGGTGTGGGAACCCTGCGAAAGCATGTCGATGATCAGGGGACGGGACACCACATCGCTGGCATCGGAACCGGGGAGGGTCTTGCCCATGAATTCCCCGTCGATGTTTACGCTGACTTCGGCCGGACGGGTGATAATCTGCAGCGTGCCGCTGTTCCGGACCAGCTGGAATTCCTCCACGACACTCTCCCCTTTGTCCACCCGCACGGTGCGTGACTCGGCGGCGTGTCCGCGGAGTTCCACCCGGACGCTGTAGGCGCCCGGCTCGATTCCCCGGAGATTCACCGGCGCCTCGCCCCTGAATTCACCATCAATATACACCCGCCCGCCATTGGGAACCGAAACGATGCTCAGTCCCCCCGGCAGGGGCGTCAGATTG
Source organism: Kiritimatiellia bacterium (assembly GCA_049438565.1). GTDB lineage: Bacteria > Verrucomicrobiota > Kiritimatiellia > SS1-B-03-39 > UBA6053 > UBA6053. The sequence goes on along the minus strand of JBMTJR010000248.1, from coordinate 1,180 downwards.
GCATCCACCCGGGTGGTGGCGGCCGGGGAAATCACCACCGTACTCCGGTAAGGCTCATATCCGGACAGCTGCAGCGAAAGGTCCTGCTCCCCGCGTCCGATCTGATCCAGAGAAAGCGGCGTGACCCCCGCGCTTCTGCCGTCCACAAATACAGAGGCTCCCGGCGGATTGGAATGGATGACCAGGATTCCCGCGTTGGAGTTGAGTTCCACATTCAGGGCCTGGGGGATGCGCTCCCGGACTTCAAATTCTATTTCCTTGTCGTCGTACCCGGACAACACCAGCCGGGCCCGGTGACGTCCGCGGCTGATCGTGTGCAGGGTCAACGGCGTGGTGCCCGCATACACTTCGCCCAGGCTGACCGCCGCGCCCTGGGGCTCCGAGTTGATCACCACCAACCCATGCAACGGACGCAGTTTCAGCTCCGGCACCAGACGGTCTCCGGCGGCCAGATAGAGGGTGCGCCATTCGGTTTCAAATCCTTCTTTGCGCACTTTCATCAACAGTTTCCCGGCCGGAATATTGGCGCTGAGCGGGGTGGTGCCAAGGATTTTTCCATTCACTTCCACCACCGCATCCTCCGGTTCGGTCATCACCACCAGTTCCCCGGTGGGAACTTTGGGCTGTTGATTGCAGCCGAGCGCGGTCAGAATCAGAATGCCGCAAAGCAGTTGGCTGAAAATCGTTTTCATCGGTTCAACTCCTGTTCAATCTGGTTCAGACGGTTGTAGGCCTGTTTGTATTCCTTGTTGCTCTTTTCCGGGAAGGTGGCGAGAATGCGCCGATACAGCTCTCCGGAACGGGCCACTTCACCGACCTGATAGGCCCGGATCGCCTCAAACTCCAGCTGCGCCACTTTATCGAGCAGGATCTTGCGCCATTCCTGCCGGAGCGTGACGGCCTGCTGATAATACTCGGGCTTGGGCTCAATGGTTTCGAGCAGGAAAATCACATCTTTGAGTTTCTGGGTCGCCTCCCAGAGGTTTCCGTTTTTCACGTCGCGCTGACGGTAAAGCTGCTGGGCGTTCTCCCAGGATTCCGCCGCGCGGTGCCGAAGTTCCTCGGGGGGAATCTGAATGTTGATCAGGCCCAGTTCATTGTTGGCAAATGCCTCGATCTGTTCCCGGACCTGACGGAAGGTATCGGGCTCCACCTGGTTGGCCACCCGGACCGTTTTGGC
>JBMTJR010000247.1:0-3700 GCA_049438565.1 Kiritimatiellia bacterium | reverse complement strand
TATATATTGATGTAAATAATCACTTTACCGACCCCCAGCTTCTAGAGGGATTGAAGGTCGTCCCCAGAAAGTCCTGGTGGCCCGGATTTCTGATGCAAGATACATTGGATCCGGACCAGTTACGCGCAGACAGAAATTCCCTGCGATTTCAATATCTGAAATCCGGATATGCGGCAGTGGAGGTTGAACCTGCGCTTTTGGAGCGTACACCTGACCGGAATGGATTCCGTCTTACCTGGAAAATTTCGAATGAAGGCCCGGTACATGGGATTGGCTCGATTGCATTCGATGCAGACCTGCTTCCTCCGGAGGCCGTTGTGGAAAAAATCGTGAATCTAAAGCCTGATGAGAGATATAATGCATTCAGAATTGAAGAGGTTCGGGCCGCCCTGCAGCGCTATTATGTTGAAAACGGACATGCATTCGCCCGGGTGGACCTGGCGGAGACCCGTATTCCCGGGGAAAACCGCGTGGATCTTGTTTTCCAAATTCTGGCCGGTAGAAGACCGGTCTTGCGGAATATCATTCTGGAGGGACAAAAGAGAACAAAAGACCAAATTCTTCTGAATGAAATTTCTTTGAAACCCGGAGAGGTCTTTGATCCTCTAAAACTCGAGGCGTCAAAGAGCCGACTGGATCAACTGCCGATGTTTTCCAGGGTGGATGTTAAAGTGGAAGGGGTTCCAGAAGCTGGTGTATTTGATTTGAAGGTAACCGTCCGGGAGAGAAAGACCGGAAGGGTTGAGGGAGGCCTGGTGTATGGAGATGCGGAAGGTGCCGCCCTGCAGCTGAATCTGTCCGAAAGGAACTTGGATCTGGTTCCGCCTTTCAAAGGAGGCGGTTATGAAGCCGGTGGCTCTGCCACGCTTGGAAACGAAGTGATTCGGGGAGAGCTGAGGCTTTCTGATCCCAGAGTTGGGAATTCAGACTGGAGTCTGAACGGTACTGTCTTTTATGAGGACAGTGAGGTGGTCAGTTCCTATTATGATCAGAAATCTTATGGCGGACAGCTGGTGGGAGCGCATCCCCTCCAGCCCGGTTTTACGGGCTCGGTGGGTTTTTCGGTTCTGTTTGCCCAATTATATAATATTGACCGTTCTGCTCTTCCCGACCTGGATGACATTGATGAGAATCTTCGTCTGACCTCTTTGGTTTCGTTCCTGGGCTTTGACCAAACAGATGAAAGTTTCCGTCCAACCAAGGGGATCCGCGGCAGGGTGGGGGTCAGAATCGGAACTGAAGCTTTGGGCGGCAATGTGAATGTGGTTGAGGGAACCCTGAAAACCACCGTCTTTGTGAATCCATTTGACGATCATGTAATGCTTTTGAAAGGGGGTGTGGACGGAATCAACCCGTATGGTGGTACTGAAAAAAAGCCTCAGGCTCTGAAGCAGTATCTGGGGGGCGGACAGACTCTGAGAGGCTTTGAATACCGATCGGTTTCTCCGTTGGATGAAAGAGGACGAACTGTCGGGGGAGATACCCGTTGGTGGGTCACTGCGGAGTATCTCTTTCCGGTCGTCAAAGACCGTCTGGACTTGGCTTTATTTTATGATGTCGGGGATGTGAGTCCCGAATCCTTTTCTTTCTCCGGCGAAGGTCCTGTAAGCAATGCGGGGATTGGGCTTGCAGTAAGAGCGGACAACTTTCCTGTCCGTTTCAATGTGGCCATGCCCCTCCAGACTTATGAAAACGATCAGGTGAATGAGAAAGGCGACTACTACATTTCGTTCACAGTTGGATATCAATACTAAACATGAAAAAGGTGCTTAAAATTAATCTGAAATATTTTTGTCTGGCTCTCTGTGGGTTTGTGACGGGATGCGCAACCTCCCCTTACAGCAGCAGGAAATATGATTTGGAAAAAACATTTTATTTGTCAATGGAATCTGACCCTCCCGGGGCGCTGGTGGTTCAGGAGAAGGGAAAGAGGCGGGAAGTTCTGGGGAAAACGCCGATGATACTCCCTTTCCGATTTGTGAAAAAGCCCAGTCCGGATTTCATTGGACAACTAGGTTATAAAACCTGGCAGCTTATGGACCCTGAAAGCTCGCCTTGGAAACTGGTTGAAATACCCGAAACCAAGAAGTTCAGGCTTCAGCTTAACAATATTAAACTTGAGCACGGCATCTATGAGGATGAACAGACCTCATATAAATGGGACATCTCCAAAGATTTTATGGTGAGAAATGTTCTGGGTGAAATTACATGTGATGAGCCCAATCTTCAGGAACACAGTGTGGTGCTGCGGAAACCGGTAAAGCCTGAATTTTACCGAACCTTACAGATCGTGAATACAGTTGAGGATATGACTTTGTTTTCCCTGGAATCTGAATCTGTGCAGGGACGGGAGATTGGGAAACTGCCCTTGGAGTCAAGATTTGGATTTGGCCGGGTCCGGGATGATCAGGGCAGAATATTGAAATGGTTATGGTGGAGTTCCAATACCAATACAGGACCGTTCTCCCTGAGTCCGGATGGGAAAATTTTCCTCACCGGCCGCTTGGATGCCCCAAATTATGAGCCCTTGGAGCTTCAAAAACATTTACTGACTTCCATGCGCAAGGATGGGTCTGAGGTGATCCGTGTCCCTCTCCGAATGACCACCCCTGAAGTCCCTCAGTCCGTTTTCCAGCTGAAAGTAGATTCCTTACCTTCCAACGCGGATGTGTATGAAGTTTTAGAAGATGGCACGCTGGGAGCGAAAATTGGGGAAACTCCATTTGATTTGCAGATCGGCCTTGGACAAAAGTTACAGATTGATCCAGAAGGCTCCTACCTTCATGATGACTGGTTGGTTTGGATGACAAACAATTTAATTAAGTGGCAGAAAGAAGAAGATGGCAGTACGGTATTCTTTTTAACTTGCGGCCTATTTGAAGAAGGTTTTGCGATTGAACAGGTCCATCAGGAGATTTTCCGTTTGATTCCGGGTCGGAAGCTCCCAACCAACCGCACACTCACGGTGCCTTTGCTTCATCCCGAACAGGCTGCGGTACGTGACGCCAGGAAATTGAGTCCGCAAATAGTCGCGAAACCGGAGCCGACACCCATCCCTGAACGCAGACCTTTTGTGTGGAAAGAGCCGGATCCGCTGCTGGTTCCGGAAGTTCCGGTAGAGAAGAAAAAGCCCTTTTGGAAGCGATTTTGAACGTGTGCTACGCTTTGATTAAATGAGGATTTGAATAGGAAGGATTTTCCTCACACCCGTTTCAGTCTGATGTGATCATTCTGAATTCTGGGCTTTGTCATTCAAATGATACACGTACATTTCGTCTGCAAGCCTGTCGCAAATCATACTGAAGACTTCATGAGAGTTCTTTCCCATACACTCACAGATCGAATGAAAATCCACCAGCCCGACTTTCTCCTCACCTTTTTCAAGCCTGTGGATATAACCTTGGTCTCGTTGCAGTGCTTCCGAAAGTTCATCAGGATCAAGTCCAGCCTCAATCCTTAATGATTTTAGAATCTCAGATAAAATTTTCTGTTGAAGTTCCATGAGTTAATAGATACGGGGTTTATATGAACGCATATTGCGTTCAATCAAGAAAAATAAATGTCTTACCTGGAATTCTTAAATGACGCTAGTCAAGCATTTGCGACCGTAAGGGGGCGTCCTGTAGAATCAAGAATTAGGGTCCCTACCGTATTTAGGGGGCTTTTCTGCAACCTTAGGGTATTCTGAAACGTTGTTGGC
>JBMTJR010000246.1:0-3712 GCA_049438565.1 Kiritimatiellia bacterium | reverse complement strand
AATCTTTCAGAACTGGAGCCGAGTCTGGCCGGACCCAAACGTCCGCAGGACCGGGTGCTGATCAGGGATGTGGCCGCCTCCTTTGCCAAGAGCCTCACTGCGCCGGTGGGCCCCAGCGGCTTCGGCATGAAAGAGGAGCGGCTGGGAGACACGGCTTCCGCCGGGAAATATGGAACCCTGAAGCACGGGGACGTGGTGATCGCCTCCATTACCAGCTGCACCAACACCTCTAACCCCACCCTGCTGCTGGGAGCGGGTTTGGTGGCCAAAAAAGCTGTGGAAAAGGGACTGAAAGTTCCGGCTTACGTGAAAACCAGTCTGGCACCGGGCAGCCGGGTGGTTACCGAGTATCTGAAAAATGCCGGTCTGCTGCCCTCTCTGGAAGCACTGGGATTCCAGGTGGTGGCGTACGGATGCACCACCTGTATCGGCAACAGCGGACCTCTGCAGGACGAAATCGAGGAGGCCATCAAATCCGCCGACCTGAATACCGCCGCCGTGCTTTCCGGCAACCGGAACTTTGAGGGACGGGTGCATCCGCTGACCAAAACCAACTACCTGGCCTCCCCCCCGCTGGTGGTGGCCTATGCTCTGCTGGGAAATGTGGGCAAGGATCTGATGAAAGATCCGCTCGGGCAGGATCCCGAAGGCAACGACGTGTTCCTCAAAGACATCTGGCCCACCCGGGCGGAGATCATGGATCTGCTGACGGACGCCAACAACCCTGCGCTCTACCGCAAAATGTATGACAATGTGGTCAGCTCCAGTCCGGTCTGGAACAAACTCCCCGAAGTGGCCAGTCCCACCTTCGAATTTGATCAGGATTCCACCTACATCCGTGAGCCCTCCTTCTTTGACGGCTTCGGACCGGAAACTTCCGCCCCGGTGGATATTGAGGACGCTCACGCGCTGCTCAATCTCGGCGATTTCATCACCACCGACCATATTTCCCCCGCCGGCGCGATTCCGGTGCCGTCCCCGGCTCAGGAATATCTGAACGAACACGGGGTCGAGCGCGCAGACTTCAACTCCTTAGGCAGCCGCAGGGGCAATCATGAGGTGATGATGCGCGGAACCTTCGCCAACATCCGCATCCGCAATCTGCTGGTGGACCGGGAAGGGGGCTATACCCGTCATCTTCCCTCCGGAGAGGAAATGGCGGTTTACGATGCCGCGATGCGGTACGGTCAGGAAAACCGCGATCTGATTGTGCTGGCCGGCAAGCTGTACGGCGCGGGTTCCTCGCGGGACTGGGCGGCCAAAGGAACTTTCCTGCTGGGCATCAAAGCCGTGATTGCGGAAAGCTTCGAACGGATTCACCGCAGCAACCTGGTGGAAATGGGGGTCCTGCCCCTGGAATTCACCGATGGTCAGAACGCCGCCCGGCTGGGGCTCGACGGAACCGAGACCTTCCATATCGGAGGAATCAGTGAAGGACTCAGCCCCCACAAACGGCTTCCGGTCACCGCGACCAAAGCGGATGGAAGCAAGGTGAGTTTCGAAGGCCTCTGCCGGATCGACTCCGCGATCGAAGTGGAGTACGTGGTGCACGGCGGCATTCTGCAGTACGTGCTGCGTCAGGTGATGGCCGAAAGCTGACTCCGCTCCGCACAGAATCTCCTCTTTGACGTTGATTGTGTGCCGGGGCCGTGGCAGATTGCGCGGGTGAAAGAAACGGTTACCATCACCTGCGCCAAAGGCGTCGCCCCTGTCCTTGCCGGAGAGCTTCGAACGCTGGGCGTGGAGATTGTCTCCGAGGAGGTGGCCGCGGTTCAGGTGCTTGCGGATCTGGAAGAACAGATGCGGCTCTGTCTGCACCTGCGCACTGCCCACCGTGTGCTGGTTCCCCTGATCCGCTGCATCGCCCGCAGTCCTGCGGAACTGCAGCGGCGTCTGCAGTCTTTCCCCTGGGAGGAGCATCTCGGTCCCGATGGCTATGTGCGCATTCATGGTCATGTGCACAATGAGGAAATCAGGGATCAGCGGTTTGCATTTCTGACCGTGAAAGATGCGGTGATGGACCGGTTGCGTGACTGCTACGGACGCCGTCCGGATTCCGGACCCTCCGATCACGGGGCCTCGATCTATCTGCACTGGGTGCATGAGGAGGTCACGCTTTCGCTGGATCTGGCCGGCGTCCCGCTCTCCAAACGCGGGTACCGACGCCGCGCCGGGGAAGCCCCCCTGCAGGAGGCTCTCGCCGCTGCCGTGCTGCTGGCCGGAGGCTGGCCCCGGGATCTGCCGCTGAGCAATCCGATGGGCGGATCGGGGACCCTGGCCATTGAAGCGGCCTGGATCGCCCAGAACCGGGCTCCGGGCCTGCTGCGGGAGCATTTCGGACTCTTCAGCCTCAAACGCTTCGACCCCGGTCTCTGGGAGAAAGTCTGCGCGGAGGCGGAGGCGGCCCGCATCCCCGACTGGGAGGTGCCGGTGATTTTCTGCAGCGATCACGATCCGGAAGTGATCGAAATCGCCCGTGCCAACGCCCGGGAGGCGGAGGTGGAGGAATTGATTCAGTTTGAAGTCTGCGATTTCCGCGCCTCCACGGTGCCGGAGGGGGACGCCTGGGTGGTCATCAATCCGCCCTACGGTCTGCGGCTGGAGGAGGAGGACCTCAGCGGACTCTACCGGGAGATGGGTCAGTGGATCAAAGCGCTGGACCGGGGAGGGCAGGCCCTCATTCTCACCGCCAATCTTCCCCTGGCCAAACGCTTCGGACTCAAACTCGCGCAGAAACACACCCTGTTCAACGGACCGCTGGAGTGCCGCCTGCTGGGATTTGAACTGCGCAAACCCGGGACCGCCCCTTGAACAGACCGCGCAAGGCGATTGTGCTCGCGGACGGATTCGGATCCCGCCTGGCTCCCGTCACCCTCCACTGTCCCAAACCTCTGGTACCCCTGCGCGGCAAACCGATTCTGCAACATCAGCTCGAACTCCTCCAAAGCTGGGGGGTGAATGAAGTGCTGGTGAATGTGCATCATCTGGCGGAAAAGATGGTGAAGGCTCTGCCGAAACTCTGTCCCAGGGGTCTGAAATTAAATATTTCTTTCGAGGCGGAGATTCTGGGAACCGGGGGCGGCCTGCGCCGGATGGGATGGTTTCTGGAGGAGGATCCGGTCTGGGTCTGCAACGCGGATGTTTTGCAGCAGCTGGATCCCGCACCGCTGCTCCGGGTCTGGAAACAACATCAGCCCCTGAGCTGTCTGTGGATGCTGCCCGACCGCGGGCCCCGCACCGTGAAAGTCGAGACTGGAAGGGTGGTTGATTTCCGCGGCGGCGGCTGGACTTTCAGCGGACTGCATTTGCTCAACCGGCGGATTCTGAACTATCTGCCCGACCGCAGCTTCTCCTCTGTGATCGAAGCCTATGAGGCGGGTATGGCGGCGGGGGAATCCGTTTGCGCGGTGGAGGTGCCGGACAGCGAGTGGGCGGATGTGGGCACCCCGGAGCAGCTGCTGGAGGCAAACGGTGCCCCGGTGATTTTTCCCGGTGCGCGAACCGGATCCGCCCGCAAAATAAGCGGAATCGTGGTTCCGCCGGAATGGGGGCTCTCCTCCGGGGAGCAGCGTCAGCTTCCCGAGGTGGAGGGGGTGGAAATTCTCCCCGCCCGCGGATCGGACCGCAGTTTCCGCCGGCTCTATTTCCCCGGCCATCAGGAAATTCTCATCCGCAGCGGGGAGGCAAGACCGGAAAATTTCCGCTTCGCCGG
>JBMTJR010000245.1:0-3749 GCA_049438565.1 Kiritimatiellia bacterium | reverse complement strand
TCTTCGAGCTACGCTCTGACAAGTGCGGCACCTCCAGCTGGACGCGGGGCGTCCCGCCCCGGTCTTCTCCTTCTCGTTTCTACGTTTTCACCGGGATTATTTTAGAGGCCGAACCGCGAAGAAAAGCAGGAGGGCTGCAGGAAGGGTTGACATGATTGCCCACAGGCATTGGTGAATCAATGCGGTTTCTGCGGGCAGGCTGGGCAGGATGACCGCGCTGAAATAGCTGCAGGCGCTGAACAGGGCAAGCCGGTTGAATGGGGAAGGGGGCAACGCAAGCAGGCTGCGCAGGAGCCAGAGTCCGGCCGCAATCCGCAAACAGGACAGGACCGCAAGCGGCAGGGAAAAGGGAAAACACAGCAGCAGGGCCGCGATGGAGAGCAGCGAGCCCTGCACTCTGGAAAGCTCGGCGGGAAGGCAGCGGCCCAGCAACAGTCCGAGCAGCAGGGCGATCAGCAGGGCGGCGGATCTCCGCCACAGCTCCGGAGACAGAAGAAAGCCGCTGTGCTGATTGAGTCGCCATACCTGACGGGTTTCTGCCGCCCCCGCTTTGACCAAATCCAGCAGCTCCTGACGGCTTTGCGTCAACCCCATTTGTCTGCGGGGCTCATAGCTTCCTGGATCAAGCTCGGTCAGGGTTTCGGGATCGGCCTGATGAAGCAGAAGCAGCTGACGCGGATAGAGCCCGTTCTTAAAGGGCCTGCGGGCCTGGGGGGTGAGCCGGTACCGTGGGAAGGAGCCGGGAACGGTTTGCGTCCACTGAAGCTCCCGCATGGATTCCAGCACTTCCTCCGCAAGGGCGGGAGAGCGGCCTAAAAGATCCGCCAGTTCAGCCGGCCGGATCACGATGCGGTTCATAGCCTGCTGAAAATCTGTCAGATATTTTGAATCCATCTCTGGCGGAGCGGGGCGGGTAAAAGAGTCGCCGGGCAAAAAGGCTCCGTGGCGGTCTTCGAGTAAAAACCCGTAAAGTTTCATGGCCCGCACCATCTCCTCCGGGGAAATCGATGCCTCTGGCTCAAACAGAGACCGCAGATACGCTTCATGCAGCCGCCAGGTCATTTCATCCAGTGTAAACAGAATTTCGGTCTGCAGAGGATGATTCCGAAGTTCGGAAGGGGTAAAATCCGGAATTCCTACATTCGGAAGCAGAAAAATCCGGGGGCGGGGACGGAGTTCGTGAAAGGTGAGCGCAGGCTCTCCGGGAATTTTGAATGCTGTGGCGCCGGTCCAGAGCAGCGCGAAGAGGGGAAGGCTGCATCCCAGCAGAAAGACCTCCGTGAGAGCAATGCGGCGGGCGAGGGGACGAAGCATTTGCCGGGAGGCAAATCCCAGCGGGAGAACGATCAATGCCGATCCCCAGATCAGCAGGTGCTGGGGAAGGCGGGGAAGACCCTGATGAGGTTGTTGATGCAGAAGGGTCAGCAACGGAAGCGACCCGGCGGAAAGTGTCAGTGTGAACAGGACAATGAGGAGAAAAGGCGGGAAGTCGCGGAAAAGTTTTTTGACGGAAAGCAGCAGGAGCGCAAATGGAATCATCAGCCACAGCACGGTATAGGGGGAGGGCAGGGCAAGCAGGGTGAGTGCGGAGGAGCTGGCGATGGGAAAAAGGATGGCAGGGCGAAGCAGAGTCGGCAGGGGGCCCAGCTTCAGCAGCGAATGAGCGATCCCCAGAGACAGGATCCCGCAAATCAGGGCCGGAAGAAGTTCAGACGAGCCGGAAAAGACCAGGCCTCCCGGAAAGCAGACCAGAAAAATCCCCGCCAGCAAGCCCGGAGCGCTGCGCAGTTGTTGAAGTTGTTTTTTTGACAAATGGCGCACGGTTCAGTAGAGGACGGCCTCTTTCATCATTTTTCAAGGAACATTCTATGTACACCACCAGCGATCTGCGTAAAGGTCTTAAAATCGAAATCGACGGGCAGCCCTTCGTCATCACAGACTTCCAGTTTGTGAAACCGGGAAAGGGTCAGGCTTTGTATCGCTGCAAAATGAAAAACATCATGACCGGAAGCACCATGGACCGGACCTACCGCTCCACGGAAAAAATCGGCAAACCGGATCTGATGCAGAAAGACATGTCCTACTCCTATCCGGAGGGGGATCATTTTGTATTCATGGATGACGAAACGTTCGAGCAGGTGACTGTGGACGTGGATGTAGTGGGGGATTTGAAATATTTCCTGATCGAGGAGATGCCCTGCAAAGTTCTGTTTTACAATGATATTCCCATCGACATCGAAATCCCGGTATTCGTGGAAAAAATCATTGTGGAAACCGAACCCGGTGCACGGGGAGATACCGCGACCAATGTGATGAAACCGGCGAAAATTGATAACGGCTACGAAATTCAGGTTCCCCTTTTTATCAACGAGGGGGATCTGGTCCGGATTGACACCCGCACAGGTGAATACGCTGACCGGGTGAATAAGAAGTAAGCGGCGGAGCTGCTGTCATGAGCGGCTGCGCCGCGTCAGTGGCGACTTCGTCGCGTCAGTGGCGGCTGTGCCGCGTCAATAGTCATTCGTCATTTGCCATTGGTTGCCAATGACCCATGACCCCCATGACCCCCATGACTAATGAAGCCAATGACCAATGACTTAATCTCCAAACGTCCGGCGCTTCAGCTCCGGGCCCGGGTCCTGACCGTTATCCGGGAGTTTTTCACTTCCCGGGATTATCTGGAAGTGGAGACTCCGGTCCGGGTGCGGACCCCGGCCATGGAGGATCACATTGATGCCGAGGCCTCGGGGGACGGATGGTTGCGGACCTCTCCGGAACTGCATATGAAGCGGATGCTCTGTGCAGACTACGGCAAAATCTTTCAGATTGGACCCTGTTTCCGCCGGGGGGAGCGCGGACAGCGTCATCTTCCGGAATATTGTATGCTGGAGGGGTACTGGCCGGGGGCGGAGAACCAGGATCTGATTGCTGAGGTTTGTGATCTTTTGGCGCGGGTGGCGGCCGAGGCCGGGGGCGGACCTTTTGGCGGGGTGGAGCTTTGCGGAAACCCGGAAATCATTCCGGTCCGGGAGGCCTTCCTGCAGTGGGCGGGATGGGATCCGGTGCAGAAGTTTGATGCGGACCGCTTCGATTTGGATCTGGTGGAGAAAATTGAACCCCGGCTGGCCGGATTCAGGGTGCCGGTGATCTTCCGGGATTTTCCCGCCGCCCGCTCTGCGCTGGCACGCCTCCATCGTGAGGATCCCCGGATTGCGGAGCGCTGGGAGTTGTATCTTGGCGGGGTGGAACTGGCAAATGCGTACACAGAGCTTACGGATGCGGAGGAGCAGCGTCAGCGCTTTGAACAGTGTGCGGAGGGCCGGGCCGGGAGAAAACAGGAAATTTACCCGCTGGATGAGCCCTTCTTATCAGCGCTGGAACAGGGGATGCCCCCCGCTGCCGGCATTGCGCTGGGCGTGGACCGGCTGATGATGCGGCTGCTCGGTACAGAGGATATCCGCGACGTGGTTGCTTTCCCGGTCCCATAAAAAAACGCCCGCCCCGGAGCAGGATGTACCGGAGCGGGCGTCGCGTGGGTTTCGTTTTACCAGTTGATCCGGGTGCTGAGAGTGAAGGTTCTTCCCGGATTGGGTACTTCATCCCCTGCCATCAAATCCCCTTCCGGAAGCAGAACTTCCCGGGTCAGATGTTCATGGTATTCCCGGTCGAGCAGGTTTTCGATTCCCGCTTCCAGCGTCCATCCCGGACGGATTTCGGTGCCGCCCCGCAAATGCAGCACGGCAAAGGAC
>JBMTJR010000244.1:0-3764 GCA_049438565.1 Kiritimatiellia bacterium | reverse complement strand
TGAGGATTTCACGGGGCTCGGATCCCTGCGGAGGACCGATGATCCCCTGCTCCTCCAGCTGATCCATCAGGCGGGCGGCCCGGTTGTAGCCAATGCGCAGACGGCGCTGCAGGGAACTGGTGGAGGCACGCCGGGTCTGACGGATCACTTCGATCGCCTGCGTCACCAGCTCGTCCTCTTCCTCCTGGGCGGGAAGATCCGGTTTCTCATTGGTGAGTTTTTCGGTCACCTTGTTCTCATAATCCGGTTTGCCCTGTTCCTTGTAATGATCCACGATCATGTTGATTTCCTCGTCGGAGGTCCAGGCCCCCTGGGCCCGGTTCAGTTTGGAACTGCTCGGCGACAGATACAGCATGTCACCCTTTCCGAGCAGTTTATCTGCCCCGATCGCATCCAGGATCGTGCGGCTGTCGGTTTTCTGTGCCACCTGAAATGCAATCCGGGCCGGGAAGTTGGCTTTGATCGTTCCGGTGATCACATTCACCGAGGGGCGCTGGGTGGCCAGAATCATATGAATCCCCACCGCGCGGGAAAGCTGGGCCAGCCGGGCAATATAGTTTTCAATTTCCGCCTGCGCCACCATCATCAGGTCCGCCAGCTCGTCGATCACAATCACGATGTACGGCAGGGTGTCGGGCACAGATTCCTGCTCTTCATCATCCGCTCCAAACAGATCCCCCTGTTTGGCAACCACCCGGTTGTTGAAGGACTTGATATTCCGCACCCCGCATTTGGCAAAGAGTTTATAGCGCTTTTCCATTTCGGTGATGGCCCAGCGCAATCCGAGTCCCACTTTTTTCGGATCCGTGATGACCGGCACCACCAGATGGGGAAGGTCGCGGTAGGCGGTGAACTCCACGATTTTCGGGTCGACCAGAATCAGCCGAAGCTGATCCGGAGTCCGTGACATCAGCAGACCGGCCAGCAGGGAGTTCATACACACCGACTTTCCGGACCCCGTAGCCCCGGCGATCAGCACGTGCGGCATATCCGCGAGATCCCCCACCAGATAATTTCCGCTTACATCCACCCCCAGCAACATGGGCAGCGCAATCTTCCCTTTGCGCCAATCCTTGCTCAGCTGCCAGTTCTTACTTTCCAGGATTTCCCGGGCCAGCACCACGGTGCTCTTGTTGTTGGGCACTTCAATCCCCACCACCCCTTTCCCGGGAATGGGCGCCTGCACCCGGATGCTCTCCGCTTTCAGCGCCAGAGCTAGATTGTTGCTGAGGTTGGCAATCTTCTCCACCCGCACCCCGGCCGCCGGCAGCACCTCAAAACTGGTCACCACCGGACCCCGCTGCACATCGGTGATCCGGGCCTCCACGCCGAATTCCCGCAGGGTGGTTTCCAGATGTTTGCGCAGATATTCCTCCCGGGTTCCGTCCGACTCCACTTTGGTGGCCACTTCCTGCAGGAGTTGAATCGACGGCAGGGTCCAGGCCTTCGGTTTCACCGCTTCGGTATGACCCGGCAGCGGGAGATCCCCGTCATCCTCCTCCGCCGTCTCCTGAACCTCGGCTTTGGGTTTGGCCGGCGCGTCACTTTTGAAAACGGAGGGCTCCTGTTCGGGAACCACGGGCTCCGGGACCGGAACCGGGACCGGAATCTCCGGTTCAGCATCAAAAATCTCTTCCTCCTCCATTTCCGGTTCGGGCAGGAAAGGCAGATCCTCCTCCACCGGCGGCAAATCCAGTTCATCGATCCGGCTGGCCGGAATAAAGGCATCCTCTTCGTTCGCCGGAGCCGGATCCGCTTCTTTTTCTTTCCGGTTTTTGCGTTTCGGTTTCCTGAGCCGGAATTCCGGCTCCAAGGCCTCCTCCTCGTCCAGATCCGGCGGTACCATCCATCGGTTCAATTTCCCAAACAGACTTCCCAGCGTGGCGCGGGGATCCCGGAAAAGGGCCGTGACCTGAAAATCAAACAGACACACCGCCGCAATCAGCACCACCACGCCGAGCAGAATCGTGGTGCCGATTTCGCCCAGCAGTTTCATGAGCACCATCGCGCCAATTAACTGGCCCAGCGCCCCGCCGGCAAAGGGAATATTCAGTTTTTCCGCCAGCGCATTCATCGGCATCTGCATCAATTCCATCGCACAGGCCGCGCAAAGCAGCAGCAGGGCCATCCAGCCCAGCTTGTGACTCAGCTTCATTCCCGGACGAATCTCCTCCCCATACACGCAGAGAACCCCCTGCACGCCGGTCAACAGGGGCAGGATATAAGCTGCAAGCCCCAGCAGAACAAAAGCCGCGTAGGACACCCAGGCCCCCGCCAGCCCGATGATATTCGTTACCGGCTGTCCCGGAGGGTTTTGCAGACTGGAAATATCCCATGGATTGTAGGAAAACAGACTGAACAGGAGCATAATTGAAAGCCCGATCAGAATGATCCCGATGATCTGTCGACGACCGGTCCGGGGAGTGGCTTTCTCCGCTTTGCTTTTCTTGGCTGAAGGCATAAACTCTCCCTAGAAAAAGGAAGCCCCTTCCGCAAGCAATTAGCCCCTTGATCTCAAAACAATTTGGCAACCATTTCGGAGCGGAAGTCCGGATTTCAAGCCCGGGAAGCCGGCTCATCCCGAAACCAGCTCTCCGCCCGCAGGAGGCCCACCACCGACACCGCATCGGTAATTTCTCCCCGTTTCACCATCTCCACCGCTTCGGCGAGCGGCAATCGCCGGAGCTGGAGTTCCTCGCTGGGATCCGGACAAGGCTCTCCCGCCTCTTCAATGTCCAGAGCCAGAAAAATGTGCGCCACTTCATCGGTCACCGAATTGCTGGTGTGGATCTCCTGCAGAAACTCCCAGCGCCGGGCCGTCAGACCCGTCTCTTCCCTCAGCTCCCGTTTTGCCGCCGATAGTGAATCCTGCTGCAAATCCCCTCCTCCCTCCGGAATCTCCCAGCTGTAGGCCTCCAGACAGTATCGCCACTGCCCCACCAGCCAGGTGAAGCCCTCCTCATCCACCGGCACCACGCCCGTGGCCACATTTTTCATATGCACCACCCCGTAAATCCCCGGCGACCCATCCGGATGGGTCACCTGATGCTCCGTCACCCGGATCCAGGGATTGTCATAGGCCTCCCGGGAATTGTGCGTCCGCCAGGGATTTGTGCTCACCGGATTTCCTGCGCGTGCCCAATACGGAAGATCCGGGCCTGACCCGGCCGCAGGGTGAGTTTGCGGAGATCCACCGCAACCGCCGGCTGATGCAGTTCCTCCAGCACCTCTCCATCCACCTCCAGACTCAGCAGCCTGCCTTCTCTGGATACGTTCAGTGCCACCAAAACGGATTCAGGCACCCCCGGACGCAAATAGACAATGGTTCCGGTTTCCGCGTCCAGATGCAGAATATCGATCCGGTCGGTGTGCAGGGCCCGATGAGATACCCGCAAGTGGATCAACTCCCGGAATTTCTCCAGCAGCTCCGCCCGTGCGGGCTGCTCCCGCAACTGCCACTGCAGCGGATTGGTCCCCACCACTTTCGGAGTCATTTCCCCCCATTCCTGACCCGCATACAGCATCGGCATTCCCGGCACCGTCAGAGTCACCGCTGCCCCGGCATGATGCCGGGCAAAAGCCTCTCCGGTGGAGTACCCTTTCTGCAGGAGCTCCCTCACAAAACGCTCCTCATCGTGACTTTCGATGTAGGGCACTCTCTGAAATCCGTTCTGATAGGCATGGTTCCGCGGATCCAGAATCTCCCGCATCTTCTCAGGCTCCTCGATCCGCGCCTCCGACAGTACTTTCCGCATCCGCCAGCG
>JBMTJR010000243.1:0-3784 GCA_049438565.1 Kiritimatiellia bacterium | reverse complement strand
GCGGCTGAAAGTCAAATATGGGGCCTGCATGGTGGACTTGAGCTCCCGGGGAAGGCGGATTCCGGTTCCTCCGGAGACCGGGTTCCGCGCGCAGGATGTGCTCTCCCGGGATGTGAATACGATTATTCATGCACGGATGGAGGAGGTTTTTGAGCTGATCAAGGCACAGGTGGACCGGGAAGTGATGCGCAGAAATTTCGGGGCGGGGGTGATTCTGACTGGCGGCGGTTCCAAAATGTCCAGAATTCAGGATTTGGCCAGCCGGATTTTTGAGCTTCCCTGCCACATCGGGACGCCCCGGGAAATCAGTGGATTGGCGCTTCCCTCGGAGAGTCCGGAATTTGCCGCCTGTGTGGGCATGCTGAAGTACGGAGTCCGTTATGGAAATAATTCCGCCCGCGGACCCTTTCTGGGAAATATTATTCGGAAAATGTTTGGAAAGTCATGAGCACGCCGCTGCTGAGTAAACCGGATGAATTGGTGCGGGACCCCTTGCCGATTCTGTTTTTGGCCGTGGGCAGCGCCGGCGGAAAATTAATTGCCCATCTGCCCAAACGGGTTCCGGAATTATCCTATCTGGCTGTCGACACCGACAAAGAAAGTCTGGATGCGCTGCCTTTTGAGCGTAAAATTCTGCTGGGAGAGTCTCTGACTGGCGGATTGGGAACCGGTGGAAATGTGGAACTTGCCGCGCAATGTTTGGAGGCAGGGGAGGAACAGCTTTACGGTTTGTTTCAGGGTTACCGAGTTGTACTCCTGGTTGCGGGTCTGGGCGGGGGCACGGGGGGCGGACTCGGACCGCAGCTTGCCGACCGTGCCCGCGAGGCGGGCCTGCTGGTAATTTCCGCTTTGGTGCAGCCGCTGGATGCGGAGGGCGGGGCAAGGCGTAATTCAGCCGAGAACGCACTGGTGCAATTCAGGGAACTCAGTGATGCGGTGATGCTGTTTCCCTTGGAAACCCTCAAGGTGAAAGAGGATCCGGGAATGTTACTCGCCAGACTTTTGAAACGCTGTGGTATGGAAATCGGCCGGGCCCTGGGGGGACTGGCTGTCCTGTTACGCTCGGGCTGGCTGATCCCTCTGACCCTTCAGGACCTGATTCAGACGCTCAAACGTGCGGATGGATATTGCCGCCTGGTCGCGGTTTCTGCGGAGGGCGAAAACCGGATTTCGAAACTGCTGGATCAATTGTTCACTCATCCGCTGATTGACCGGGGAAGTCTGCTGGCGCACAGCGGGGGGGTGGTGCTGGGGATGCTCTGCGGTCCGGCCACACCGGTGCAGGATCTCGAAAGAATCAGCCTGGAAATCCGCAGGGTGCTCCGTTCCGATGCGGATTTGAAAATCGGAGTGGCGCAGGATGAGCGCTTTGGTCAGCATTTGGCCCTGGTGGTCATGGTTGCGGAGCAGTGGAAAGCCATCCCGGTTTCTCCGGCGGTCCGGGACTCCGCGGCAGCGGATGAACCGTCTGCGCAAGACTCTGGAAAGAAAGAAGAGAAGGGCAAACTGGTACAGGGCGAGATCCTGCTGGCCTCCCACAACAAAAACAAAGGCCGTTTCAAGGGAATCGCACCCACCATCGTGGAAGGAGCGGATCTGGATACGCCGACCTTTATCCGCAAAGGTCTCCGGCTCAGTTTCCACAAGGACGTCTCCGGATGAGAGGCGGAGCCGCCTGCGGGTTGCTTCTGCTTTTGACCCTGAGCCGGGCCGAAACCCCGTCCCCGCCCGGTATGGAACAGGTCAGCCTGACCGTCACAGCTTTGAAGCGCCCTGAGTATGCGGAACGGGTTCAGGCCCGGCGGCAGATTGAGGCCTGGTCGGAGGCGTTCCCCCGCCATATGCTCAATCTGCTGGCCAAAGAATATTCGGGCCGGGAAAACCCGGAAATCCTCTATCAGCTTCATCGGCAGCTGCGGGAGCTGGCGGCCGGAATTCTTTTTTTTCATCCGCCGGCTTTTCTGGGGGTGAATTTTGAATTTGCGCCGATGCCGGACGGAAGAAATGCGATTCGGATTGAATCGGTGCTGCCTGGTTCCGCTGCTGAAAATGCCGGATTGCGGGCCGGAGATTTTTTAGTGGAGGTGGGCGGGGTACCAGTGGAAAATTACCAGACGCCATTGGAATTCTCACTGCAAATTCAGGAACGGCTTCCTCTGGAATCCATGACCCTGCGGGTTTACCGTCGGCAGGAATTTTACACCGACGTGCGGCTCGGGTCCCGGGAACTGCCTGCGTTCCAGGTTGAGGAATTCCTGAAACAGGAAACCGGAAAACTGACCGCCTGGCTGGAGGCCCTGCGTCCGGAGGGTTCGGGGACTCAGCCGGTGGGGACCTTCCGGATGGAAGATCCCTGATCCGGAGAACTTATCTGCGTCCGCCGATGAGACCGGAGCGGTAAAGCCAGTAGAGCAGGGTCATCACGGCAGAAATCGCCGAAGCGAGATAGGTTAAAAACGCTGCATCCAGGACCGCTCCGGCATCGGCCTCCTGACGGGGACTCACAATGCCGTTTTTCACCATCAGCCTTTTGGCCCGGGCGCTGGCATCCCATTCCACCGGGAGGGTCACCAGCGTGAAAAGCACGGAGACGGTCAGCAACAGTGCCCCGGCGATCATCAGGGTCTGACCCAGCGGCGACCCGCTCATCAGCAGACCGAACATGAGAATCGGCATACTCAGTTTGCTGGTGAAAGAGGTCGCGGGCACCAGGCTGGAGCGAAGGGCTAGCGGAGCGTATCCCCGCGCATGCTGGAGCGCATGGCCGGCCTCGTGACAGGCGACTCCCACCGCAGAGAGACTGCGGCCGTCGTAGACCATCGGACTCAGCCGCAAAACCCGGGTGCGGGGATCGTAATGGTCGCTGAGAAATCCCTGCACTCTTTCGATGGCGACATCGGGGAGGTTTTCCCGGCGCAGCATCTGCGCCGCCGCTTCCGCTCCAGTCAGCCCGCTGGCAGGGGCGACCCGGGAATATTTCTGGAAGCGCGACTTGGTCAGGTAGGACGCAAACATCGACAGCACCAGGGCCGGCATGGCAAACATAAAGTAAACAGGATCAAACATCAACATAGGGTATCACTCCTTTTGGGCAGGAACATAATACACAAAAACCAAAGTTCAACCGGATGATTTTGCCTGCGCGCTGAAGATCACCATGCTGTGGGGTTTCAGTTGGATCGAGGTGCCCAGCGAGGAGCGGTGGACCCGTTTTGCCGTGGTGTAAATGCGCATCTTCCACTTGAAACGGTCCGTGTCAGGAATGTGGAACCGGACCGGTTTGGGGGAGGCGTTAAAGAAAATAAGCACATCCTCCGCATCGACTTTCTGCCGGAGGTGCTTCGCCTTTCCGCTGAACCGGAGGCCGATGGCCTGATCGTGCTGCCAGTCAGGAGCCTGATTCTCTTTTCCGATCCAGTGGACCCGGCCGGAGGCAATCTCCGCGCCCTGATCATGGATCAGCCCTCCGAAATGAAGTGCGGGCAAAAACTGCCGGATGCGGCTGATTTTCTTGAAGAAAAGCAGAAGATCTTTGCGTTCCTCGTCCAGAGTCCAGTCCATCCAGCTGAGTTCATTGTCCTGACAATACCCGTTGTTATTTCCTTTCTGCGTCCGGCTTCGCTCATCCCCGGCCGGGATCATGGGGATTCCCCGGGAGATCAGCAGCGTGGCGAGGAAATTCTTCTGCATTCGCACACGGAGTTCCCGGATGGAGGGATCCCGGGTTTCCCCCTCCACGCCGCAGTTGGTGCTGAAATTGTGGTTTTCTCCGTCCCGGTTGTTT
>JBMTJR010000242.1:0-3785 GCA_049438565.1 Kiritimatiellia bacterium | reverse complement strand
CAGAAAATGGATTTCAACCCTCTCTTCTTTCATATGCAGTTGATTTGTGATCAAACCGTACTTCTCCCACAAAAAAGCCTGCAGTACCTCATTTACCAGGTCTGGATTTTCTCAATTTCAAATCCCCGGACTTTCAGCAGGATCTGAAGTTTATAGAGCTCCGGCGCTGCGAGCGGACCATGATCCTCCGCGACAAACCGGCAGCACCACTGGTCACTGTCGGACGCCGTAGTCCAGGAGCCGGGATAGACATCCGCTCCCTTCTGACTGATGGAAAGCAGTTCGATTTCCTCCGGTGCGGCATCCTCCAGGGCGGGGCCCAGCATTTGGGGATTCCGGCTGGCACCCTGCCACCGAATGGTGATATCGACTCCGTTCACTTCCCCCTGATGGGAGATTTCAAGCTGGGGCGCAAATTTACCTTCTGATTTCAATGCTACTGCGGTCATGGGTTCACTCCTTTTGTGGTATACATTACGTGATAAACAATACACGAAACAAATAACGTATATAACCGTTTTTAACCAACGTCAAGTGATTCATGAAATATATTTCATATAAATATACAGGGCATCTCTTTGTTGGGTCACCAAGGTGAAAGAATCAGGCGTAGGCCGGACGATGCGCTGAGGAGGATCAGACTTTCGGGACGTTCTTGTGGAAGGTCATTTCGTGTTCCGCAGAACGCCGCGAGACCAGAATCCGGAGCAGAAAATTGCCTCCCAGACCGATAAACAGTCCGAAATAACCGAATTTGTAGATCACCGCCGCCACCGCACCGGCCGCCAGCATGGCAATCAGGGCTCCGGCAAACCAGGAGAAAACGGTCCAGATGGCGCGGCCGATTTTCCGGTCTGCATCCCCGCGGCTCATTACCCCGTCGGCCATCCCGGTTGCGATGACACAGGCAAAGGTCACATAGGTGGTGGAAACCGGAATTCCGGAGCTGGAGGCGAGGGCGATCACGCTGGCACTGACGCTCATGATGACCGAGGCCCGCAACGGATCAAAATGCACACGTTTTCCGTCATCATCCCGTTGCGGCGGAGGGGCCAGTTCGGTTTCGGGATCATGATTTTTCACAAACAGGGTGGCAATGCGCCGGCACCATTTTGGTGCGTAGAGGGCCACATGATCATACTGACTCCCGGTATTAACGGCGGCACGGGTCACCCGCTGGGCATTTTTGCTGCCCATCCCCACCACCATCAGAACACCGCAGGCAAACAGCGCCCACATGGGAATGGTGATCTTGGTGGCGGCTGCGGTTCCCGCCTCCATGTTCTGATACAGCCAAAGACTGGAAAGCCCCGGGGAGGCGCAATTTGCCAGATCGTTCTGACCGAACGCGAAAGAGAGACAGATCATTCCGGCAATCGCGGTGATGCGGAACAAATTCCGCACGCCCTTCTCCTGGGAAAAGCGGAGCCAGAGATGAATGATCAGGGTATAGGCCGCCCACATCAGAAGCAGCATCACTACCGGACCCACCTCATCGAGAGTTGCCTCTTTCATTTTTTTGATGAAAGAAACGTGTTTGAGGCCTTTGATAATCAGAAACCAGCTCAGTCCACTGAACATCAGTCCCGCAATCCAGGGGCCGTGCTGCATCACCTGCAACGGAGCCGGCGGCTGTTGACGGATTGCGCCGCGGAACATGCGCTGCATCATCCATCCGGCAATCCCGCTGATAAGAATTGAGATCACAATGGCGGAAATCACCGTACCCACTTTGTCCCAGTGCACCACCTGTTGTCCGACTCCGCTCAGCCAGGCCACGGCGGCAGAGGCTCCCACCAGTTCAAAAACCAGAGAGGCGGTGGTGCTGACCGGCATGCCGAACGCGGAGTACGTGTGGAGAAGCACGGTGTCCACGATGTATGCCGTGATATAAACCACCATGGCGGCCTGCACGGTGAGCAGGGCGGGATTGAAAATACCTTTGCGGGCGGTTTCCATGACCGGGGAGGCAAAGGTGGCCCCGAGAATCACTGCAACGCCGGCCACCATCACGGCGGTATTCCGGGCCAGGACCCGGGAGCCGAAAACCGCATTCACCAGATTGGCGGCATCATTTCTTCCGACTTCGATACAGTCCCAGATCAGCATGATCAGGCCAATAACAACAATCACCATCAAAAATCTTTCATCCATGGGTGGGGCTCCTCATTTTGTAAAGCGCCCTATCCCTATTGGAATTATAACAGAAAGCTAACTGAAAACTTATAAATCTGTCCGCTCAGGGTTGAACCCTTCCTCCCATTTGACAGATTCCGTGCCGCATCCAATTTTTTTGCCGGATTGATTTGCTTCTTTTGAAATGTAATTTACATGTTGTTACACTTTGAATGCAGCAAAAGATGATATTTTAGATGGGAGAGTGGTTTGATGAAAAAATTTATTCCGATTTTTGTTCTGTTTTTGTTCCTGAGTTCTTTGCTTCCCGCAAAAGTTCACACTTGGAAAAGTGCCAATGGGTATTCCTTTGAAGGAAGTTTTCTGAACTATGGAAACGGTCAGGTCCAGCTGAAGGGAACGGATGGAAAAATCATTTCGGTCCTTCTGGAGCTGCTGGATGTCGAGGGCCACAAACACTGTGGCACAGCCAAAATCCTGCTGCATGCGGCGCAGCAGTTCCAGAATCTGGCCTGTACGATTACGTCCAGAATGGGTTCTCCTTCGTGGATCACTCTGATTCTCACTTTCTCAGATGTCCACTCAAGTGGACCGGAAACATCCCCCGCGTAGATAGATTCTGCCGGGGAAACGGGTATCCACTGAAAAAATTTTCTCCTCAAGCAGATTCTGAAAATCCCGGGGAAGAAATCCTTTGCGAATGGAGATCAGTCCGTCCGTGCGGGCAAAACTGTTGCGGTAGATGCGGGCCAGCAATGAAAAAGCCAGATAGGAGAAGCGGCTGCGTTTGAGATCGTTGAACACAAATCCCCGCCGGCTCAGACGGGCCGCATCTCTGAGTAGACCGGGCAGAACCCGGTCGCGCAGATGGTGCAGAAAGTGGTTGGCGAACAGATAATCAAACGCAGGCAGGGCGGAGAGATTCAGTGCATCGGCCTGGCGGATTTCCAGTTGTTTCAGGTGCGCATGTTTTTTGCGGGCATAGGCAATGACTCTGGGGTCCGCGTCCACTGCGGTGATGCGGAGCCGCAGGCCGCGTTTCTCCGCCTCTGCAAGCAGCCAAACCGGAATATCGCAGGCCCCGGCTCCCAGATCCACCAGATGATATTCCCGGCCCGGCTGCATATCCCGGAGTACGGTTTGACGCAGCAGGGAACGGGAGCGGCTGAACAGCAGATTGATTCCCTCAAACTGGTCCAGGGTGTTGTAAAGCTGCTCCAGGTTTCCGTCCGGAACATCCATCAGTTCCTCTTCCTCACTCCGGAATGCAAAATTGTACCAGAACGTCACGGTCTGCCTCTCAGGGATTGCAGGGGTGGGGCAGATTGCGCATGCTGAAACTCCGGACCAGGGTCTGCTGGGTCCAGGGTGCCCGGAGGCCGGTTTTCAGCCCCCATGCCCGCAGAAGGCTGGCGGCCGGACCTTTGCGGGTTCCCAGCCACATCCCCAGGGCAGCGCGCCGGGCCGCGATCCGGAAGGCGCGTCTGCGCTCCCGGGTGTAAGCCGCCTGTGCTGCGGGATCCGGATGTTGCAGAATCTCCGACAGCATCATCGCATCCCCGAAACCGGTATTCATGCCCTGACCCCCGATCGGACTCATCACATGTCCGGAGTCCCCGCAGAGGAAGACATTTCCCCGGCGGAAGGTG
>JBMTJR010000241.1:0-3788 GCA_049438565.1 Kiritimatiellia bacterium | reverse complement strand
GGGTTCTCCTGCAGACGCCAGTGACGCAAAAATGTTTCAATTTTCATACTTACTCCAAAAGTTGGTCCCCTTTAGTATCTCAGGAATGCTTATCGTCAAAGATAAATCGAGTGGAACTGAATCCCCTTTCCGCGCATCTGTGCCCATATCATGGTTGCAAACCGCTTCGGCTTGATTATTCTGATCCCATGTTAAGCGAACTCATGGTGCGGGATCTGGCGCTGGCCGAAAAAATTACTCTGCGTTTCACTCCGGGACTGAACGTGATTACCGGGGAAACCGGCGCGGGAAAATCCATGCTGATCGGAGCCCTGCAGCTGATTCTGGGCGCGCGGGCCGACCGGAAATCTCTGCGCACCGGCGCTTCGGAGGGTTCGGTCCGGGGCGTCTTTTCCCTCTCCGACCCGGAAAAGGTGAATGATCTGCTCGAAGAGAGCGGACTGGACCCCTGCGAGGACGGGATGCTTATTCTCCGCCGGGTGGTGAAAAGCAGCGGCACCGGGCAGCAGTTTGTCAACGACGCCCCGGTGACCCTTCAGCTGCTCCGGAAACTGGGGGATCTGCTGGTGGACATGCACGGACCCTATGATCATCAGTCCATCCTGAATCCGGAGACCCAGCGCGGCATTGTGGACGCGGCAGGGGTCGATCCCGCCCTGAAGCAACAATATCATCAGGAATGGACCGCCCTGCAGAAGCTGCGCGGCGAGGAGGAGGAACTGCGCGGGGACGGGGGTAATTTTGAAGAACAGCTGGATCTGCTGCGTTACCGGGTGACGGAACTGGAGGAGGCCGCACTCGAACCGGATGAGGAGGAACCGCTGCGGGCGGAGCACACCCTGGCCGGGAATTCGCAGAATATTCTCGAATCCGTTTCGGGAGCCCTGCAGGCGCTGGAGGAGGCCGAAGGAAATGCCACCGATCCCCTGATCGCCGCCCGGAGAATGCTGGGCGCCATTCAGAAACTTTATCCGGAGGCGGAAACCTGGACCGGGGAGCTGGACCAGATTCTGGTTCAGTTGCGGGAACTGGGAATCAGTCTGAGGCTGGCCGGAGAAAAAATGGAGGCCGATCCGGCCCGGCTCGACTGGCTGGATCAGCGCCTGAGCCTCTACAGCCGGATGCGCAAGAAATACGGTCCCTCCGTGGAGGAGGTGCTGGAGCCACTGGAGGAGTCCCGGCGCAAACTTTCCATGCTGGAGAACCGGGAGCAGCGGCTGGCGGATCTGGAGCGGGAAATTGCGGCAGCCGGCCGGAAACTCGAGGCAACGGGGGCCTCGCTGCGCGGAGCCCGTGAAAAGGCCGGCAGCGCGCTGGGTGCGAAGATTCTGCATCAGCTGGTGGACCTGGGCTTTCCCCACGCCCGCTTCGAAATTTCAGTCGAAGCCTCCGAACCCGCCTCCCACGGCTGTGATGAACTTGATTTTCAGTTTGCCCCCAATCCGGGAGAGGAAATCCGCAGCCTGAAAGATATCGCCTCCAGCGGGGAAATTTCCCGGGTGATGCTGGCTATTAAAACCCTGCTGGCCGATCAGGACCGGATTCCGGTAATGGTTTTCGACGAAATCGATGCGAATGTGGGCGGGGAAATGGGACATGCCATCGGCGAAAAAATGGCCGAAGCCGGCGCCACCCGGCAGGTCATCTCCATCACCCACCTCCCCCAGGTCGCGGTGCATGGTCAAAACCATCTCGCGGTGTCCAAAGAGGTGGTCGACGGCCGGACCTACACCCGGGTGGGCGCACTGACCGGCGAGGACCGGGTGCAGGAGGTCGCACGCATGCTGGGCGGCAGCCGGGCGGCCAAACTCAGCGTGGACCACGCCCGCGAACTGCTGGGGAATGCGGGATGAGAAAACGACGGGGATTCACCCTGCTCGAAGTGCTGCTGGCTCTGTCGATTCTGAGTGTGATGGGGCTGATGATTTTCGGAAGTTTCCGTTCGCTGGTCGACAGCACCCTCACCGCCGAAAAGGCGCTGGATGAACTGCACCTCACCGCCCATGTCGCCCGGCAAATCACCGAATCCCTGCGCTCCGCCGTATTCTTCGGTTCCGACCCCCGGCGCTACACTTTTCGCTTTGAGCAGGGAACCGGCAGCCCCCGCGCCGACAAACTGAGCTGGGTGACCCACTCCGGCGCTTTTCTGCCCCCGGATTATCCCACCCCGGAGGGGCTGAACCGTATTGAGCTGACCGTTCAGGATCTCGACGGCGAACGGGGTCTCACCGCCCGGGCGTTCAGCAGTTTGTATGATCCGGAAAGCGAGGAGGCGGAGGAGGTGGAGCCCTGGATGATCAGCACCGCCATCAAGGGGCTGGAGCTGCATTTTTACGACATGGGGGAACAGGACTGGACCGACGACTGGGAGCGGGACAATCAGCTTCCCACTTTTCTGATTCTGACGCTGTATTTTCAGCAGGAGGCGCCCGGCGCGGAAATGCAGACCCTGCACCTGCCGCTGGAGATTCCGGTGGGAAAAATGAGCCGTCAAACCCGCAGAGGCCAACGACAGGTGCAGGACCGATGAACGCCCCCTCCCCCAAACAGGGTTCGGCCCTGCTGCTGGCCCTGATTACCGTGATCCTGCTTTCCGCCCTCATGGTCAGCTTCCTCTTCCGCATCCATCTGGAGGCGGATCTGGCGGTGCGCGAACGCTTTGGGATGAAAGCCCAGGCGCTTTCCCGGGCCGGTCAGGAATACGCCAAATATCTATTGATTCAGGCCAACAAGGCGGGAAACGAACCTGCGGATGACATGACGGAAGAGCTGTTCATCACCGCCAAAAATCTTCAGCGCGGCAACGCGATTCAAAATTACAAAGTGGAAATGGAAGACGGGGAAATCCTGCTCAGCATCTCCCCGGAGACCAGCCGGAGAAATGTGAACAGCCTGAGTGATCCGGACTGGGAACAAATGCTGGAGAACAGCGGGGTTCCTCCCGAAATGCACGCCCGGCTGATTGCGGCCTTCCGGGACTGGACCGACGCGGACGAGGCCACCCGGCTGCTCGGCGCGGAAGAGGACGACCGATACTATCAGGACCTCGGACTTCCAGTGAAAAACGGACCGGTGGAAAGCCTCTCCGAACTGGCAATGATCCGCGGCTTCACCAAAGCCATTCTGTATGGCGGGACGCTGGAGGAATATCACGAACAGCCGGAAATCACGGTCACCGGGATTGCCGGACTGCTGACAGTGTACGGCAACAACACCGTGAATCTGAATGCCGCCTCCAGAGAGGTGCTGATGTCGCTTTCCGGAATCCGGGAAGAACAGGTGGACCAGCTCCTGGAGGGACGCGCCGGCACAGATGGCATCTTCGGCACGGAGGATGACGGGTACAGCACGCTGGATCAGGGACTGGCCAATGCGGGGCTCTCCACCGACACCCGCGAACTTTTCACTCTGAGTGATTTCAGCTGGGTGCGGGTGACCAGCGCGGGGGTCGCCGGAGGGATCCGCAAAGGCAGTCTGGCCATCTACGAATACAGCGGCATGGACTTCGTGCTGGTTTCCTACGAAGAGCGGGAGCTCTGAAACTGCAACGCAGCGGCCTCATATTCGTATGAATAGCCTGGGGCCTTTTCGACTTCATTTGATTCACAGTGTCAGGCTTTATTTTTTGGAGTGCGGCCGCTTGCTGCCGCTTTTTCGAAGGAAGCTTGCTTCCGTTATAAAGTGATTGGAAATGCACAAGACTTATTCCCCCTTGCAGCAAGCTGCTTCGCCCCCAAAACGATTGAAACGGAATTGCAGCTCGCGCATCGCTATATTCGTTTGAATGG
>JBMTJR010000240.1:0-3836 GCA_049438565.1 Kiritimatiellia bacterium | reverse complement strand
CAGAAACTGAAGGCGTTCTGTGCTTATCCCGCACTGCTTCTCCATCTGCGCCGACAGAAATATGAGGCGGTATTTCATTTGGAGCCCGGTCAGAAAACCCGCTTCCGGCATTGGCGGGACAAACTTTTTTTCCGCTTGGCGGGCATAAAAGTCCAGTATTCCTCCACTCCGTTCCGGAAACCGCGTCCCACCGATAGACCTCTTCCACGCGTAGAGTCTGAGGCGGATTTTTATCTCAGGGTTTTGCGGGAGTATGGACGCGGTTCCCGGGCAGCTCTTCCTGAGCTTTTGCGGCTGGAAACGGGGGAGAAAGAAGAGGGAGAGTGGGCAGAGTGGCTGAACCGGAATCCGCTGCCACCGGACCGGATACCTGTCGGCGTGGGGATTGGATCTAAAATGCCGGCCAAGCAATGGCCGCTGGACCGTTTTCAGCCCGTATTATCAAACCTCCTTCGTGAAAATCAGGTCTTCCCCGTGTTTTTTGGCGGGAGTGAAGACAAAGAAGCGGCCCGGGCACTGGTATCCACTCTGGGAAACGGTGCCTCCGCCTGTGGAGAACTGTCTCTGAAGGGTTCAATACGGGGAATGCGGGACATGAACTATTATCTTGGGAACGACACGGGAACCATGCATATGGCGGTGGCCGCCGGGTTGAGATGCGTGGCCGTGTTTTCGGCCCGGGATGTGCCCGGGAAATGGGAGCCTTCCGGCGAGGGGCATATTGTGCACCGCAGTTCTGTGGAATGCGAGGGATGTATGTTGACGGTCTGTACCGAAAATAAAAACAAATGTCTGACCGGAATTTCCGCCCGGGAGGTGTTGGCATCCTGTCGCGCACTTCTGCAACCCAAACCCTGATTTTATGAACAAACATCTGAAAACCGCTTTGAAGTACGCCCTCCCGTTTTGGGTCATCGAAAAAATAAAGTTTCCGCTCGAAACCAGAATGGCCAAAGGGAAATCTCTGTCCCTTCCGGATCAGAAAAGTGTGCTGCTTTTCACTCTGAACAAATGCGCCTCCACTTTTACGCCCAGAGTCATGACGTATCTGAATGCACGGACCCGGAAACTGCCGCTGGTCGATTTTGAGGGTTACTATTACAATCAGAGCGGGGAGGATTTCAAAACCATGATGCAGCGGACACCGGAGCGCTATTTCCGTCCGCAGGGGATTATGATGGCTCCTCTGCGCCGTTGGTATCCGATTCCGGATTTTGAAAAGTACTCTGCGGTTTTGGTGATCCGCGATCCCCGGGACATCCTGCCCTCAAAATATTTTTCGCAGGCCTCCACTCACTCGGTTCCCTTCAGTCCGAAAAAGAGAAAAATCTTTTTTGAAAGACGGGAGCGGGTCAAAAACATGTCGATTGATGAGTTTGTCCACGAATGGGCTCCGGAGATTAAATCCGATTTTCAGGAATACACCGCGATGCTGGATCAGTATCAAGTTCCCGTGGTTCGTTATGAGGATATTATCCTGGATTTTGAAAACGCCATGGCTTTATTTGGCAAGGTCTTTGACTATGAGTCATCGGCAGATGAAATAGAGGAATTGCGGGTGATTGGAGGTTATGACAAACCCATGGGAGAAGAGAATCTCAAGGTCCACACCCGGAAACGCCTGCCGGGGGACCACAAAGAAAAACTCAAACCGGAGACCATTCTGTATCTGGATGAATTGTTTGAGCCAGAACTGAAACGTTTTGGTTACTTGGGGGTCAATTGGACTCAGGTATGAAACCCTGGGTCGTGGCGCTGGGATTGTATAGGTCCTCAGGAGGTCCTGCGAAAACAATTGATTCGTTTCGTAAGGCTTTAGACGATGCCCCCATGTTGAACTTTGTGGACCCTTTGGTTGCCGAGCGGGAAGAGTCCGCTATGGAAGGTGCTACAATTATTCAGGCTAGCAGTCTTCCTGGATTCAGGCAATTTTGTTACCCAAGCCCTAAACAAAGAGTTCGTATTGAAAAGGAGCTCAAAATTGCTCCACTTATTTCATGCCACTCCTTTTACCGTTATCATAATTTGTGGACTCTAAGGATGAGGCATCGTTACGGGGTACCTTACTGGTTTGTTCCTCATGGAGGGCTTGATCCGTATGTTATGCAATCTGATACTATCGCCAAGCGGGCATTTCTGGCTGCAGGCGGCAAGAAGTTTCTTGATGATGCATCGTGTATTGTGTTTTCCACAGAGGCAGAATGGCGTAAGGCGGAAACAACTTTCGGCCCCCTTCAAGGAGAAGTAGTTCCTTGGCCGGTAGAAATTCCAAAATTGGCCGATCCGGTGGAGACGCGTCATCGTATCCGGCGATCATTAGGTATTCCCCCGGGTGCTGTAGTGGTGTTGTATTTTGGACGTTTGCATTCCATGAAACAGCCTCTGGAAACCATCTCTTTGGTTCACTCATTAAAACGTGATGATGTACACCTTCTGATGGTGGGACCGGATGGAGATCTGCTCCTGAAAGATTGCAATAATTTGGCCCGTAAACTGGGCTTCGGAAACTTGCATGTCACAGGACCTTTGTTTGGTCATAATAAGCTGAATCATATACTGGCGGCTGATTTTTATATTTCCCTTTCTTACCGTGAGAATTTCAATCATAGCGCAGCGGAATGCCTTGCATTGGGAATCCCTGTTCTTTTATCATCTGGAAATGACTTGGGAGAGTTTATTCAGGAATCAGCGTCGGGTAAGTGGATACAAGATGACTCTCCTAGTATGTTTGATGCTTTAGTTGAGTTTTGTGATATGAGTCCTCAAGAGCGTGTGAAAATGGGTGAAAATGGAAAACTTATGGTCGAAGCAGAGTTCTCTTTTTCCCGGTTTAAAAAAACTATACAATCATTGGTAAAACGTTATGGTAAATGAAACTAAAGAATCAGAAATCACCACTTCAGGATATATTTATAAAGGGGGCATGCAGAATTGTCATATGCATAGTCTTCTTTTGCCTGAGATCCTAAATCAACTAAAGTCTGCTGGTCGGGAGAAGCGTTTATTTGATCTGGGATGTGGTAATGGATCTACCGCAGGGTATTTTATGAAACATGGATATAAGGTGTCAGGTGTGGACCCATCAAAAGATGGGGTTCGGATCGCAAATGAAAATCTTCCCGGTGCGATCATAGAGATGGGTTCATGCTACGAGGATCTGAAATCTCGGTTTGGCCCTTTTCCCACGGTGATTTCTCTAGAAGTGGTCGAACATGTCTTCTTTCCCCGTAAGTTTGCAACCTGTTTTGCGGACCTGCTTGAACCTGGGGGTGTAGGATTTATATCTACTCCATATCATGGCTATTTGAAAAACCTCGCTCTCGCAGCAACGGATAATTTCGACAAACATTTTACCGCCCTGTGGGACTATGGGCATATTAAATTTTGGTCACGGATCACTTTGACTAAGTTATTGCAGGACGCCGGACTTACTGTGGTCGGATTTAAACGCTTAGGCAGAATTCCTCCTTTGGCTAAAACAATGTTGCTGACTGTAAGAAAGTGAAGCTATCGATATTAATTCTAACCAAAAACGAAGAGGAAAATATCCGGGCCTGTCTGGAGTCCGTGTCCTGGTGCGATGATGTGGTGGTTCTGGATTCGTTCAGTACGGACCGGACCTGTGAGATTTCGCGACAGAACGGAGCAAGGGTGGAGCAGCGGAAATTCGATAATTTTGGCAATCAGCGGAATCACGCCCTGGATGAAATTGAGTTTAAAAATGACTGGGTGTTTCATTTGGATGCGGATGAACGGTTCAATGAGGAGCTCAGAGCAGAGTGTGACCGGGTAATTGCCCTGGATCTGCACAGCGGATATTTTGAACCGAACCGGAT
>JBMTJR010000239.1:0-3870 GCA_049438565.1 Kiritimatiellia bacterium | reverse complement strand
TCCCCCCCGTTCGCTTCGCGCCTCCCCCCATGCCCCGCGCTTCGCTCACAAGAATCCCCCTCGCTCCTCCGCGCCAGCAGACGGGTCGCAGGGAATCGCGCCGGGCCCCACCCCAAAAATCCCCCGGCCCGTCACGCTCCCTGCTAAACCCGCCTGCTCCCGCTCCGTCCCTCGCCCCCAGCGGACGCCTTCCGGGGCTCCACGTCTCCACTTCGTTCCGCCGTGATCCCCTCCAGGCGATCCGTTCCCCCCGCCCCGTGGCCTGCCCGGCAGGCTTTGCTCCGAACGGCTTCACGGCACGCTCCGGCGCCCCCGACCTTCCCAATGACAAATGACCCATGACCAATGTCCCCCGCCTCCACGAAGCCCTGCATCCGTCCTCACAAACCCTGCCCGACAGACCACCCCCAAACCCTACGCCTCCGTGCACCCGCCAACGCAGCCTCCGGGAACGATTCCCTCTGGCCCCCAAATCGACCCTCCGAGCTGCGCAAGCGGCAGCCCACCGGCTTTGATCCCAACCGGGCCTTGTTTGAACAGAATCATCTTCCCGCGTTCGAAGCCCCGCAAAACGGTGACCAGGCAGACTGCGTGCTGGCTCTGCTGGCCGAACTCGCCCTGCGGCTGGCCGAGCACGAGGAGGATGTCCTTAAAATCATGGGCGCAGACTACCGTGCCCGATGTCTGGCCGACTGGAAATTCCGCAAACGCGCACTGGATCCGGAGGAAGTTCCGGATGTCTGGCGGCGCATCCACTGCGCAGTCCGGGATCTGAGGAAACACCCCGCGTCCATCAGGGTTTCTTGAGAGAGAACTCATCAGGAGCTCCCGAAGTCCGTACGATACGCCCGCATTGGGACAGATCCGGGTTGTCGGCCGCTCCCGGTTGGAGCATTCTGTAAGCCTCATGTCCCGAACCGTCCTCGACATCCAGCAAAGCGATTTTCTACTCAACGGCACTCCCACGATGCAGGGCCGGATCTGGAACGGCCATCGAATGGAGGGACTGCTGCCCAACTGCCGTATGGTACAGGGCATTTTCAACGATTTGAATCCGCTTACCCGTGATCGCTGGGACTATCCGGACGGGCCCTGGGACGCGGACCGCAACACCGACGCCTTTGTCGCCGCCATGCCGGAATGGCGCGCCCACGGGCTTCTGGGGTTCACCCTCAATCTGCAGGGCGGCAGCCCGGAGGGGTACAGCCGGGAACAGCCCTGGATCAATTCCGCCTTTGCACCCGACGGATCGTTGCGTTCGGACTATTTTTGTCGTCTGGCCCGGATTCCCGAACAGGCGGACCGCCTGGGCATGGCGGTGATTCTGGGCCTGTTTTACTTCGGACAGGAACCGCGCATGGAATCCGATGCCGCCATCCGGCGCGCTGCGGCGGGGGCGGTCGACTGGCTGCTCGGGTGCAGGGACCGGCATGTGCTGATCGAGGTGGCCAATGAAACGGATCTTCCCCATTACCGGAGCGGACTGTTCCAGGACACCGGCGCGGCAGACATGATCCGGTCCCTCCAGGAATACTCCCGGGGGCGGGTGGACAACCGCGCGGGCCGTCTGTATGTGGGTACCAGCTTCAGCGGAGGCACCCTGCCCGGCCCCGGCGTGACGGAGGTCTCGGACTTGCTGCTCATCCATGGCAACGGCGTCAACACCCCGGCC
Source organism: Kiritimatiellia bacterium (assembly GCA_049438565.1). Taxonomy (GTDB): domain Bacteria; phylum Verrucomicrobiota; class Kiritimatiellia; order SS1-B-03-39; family UBA6053; genus UBA6053. The sequence goes on along the minus strand of JBMTJR010000239.1, from coordinate 2,198 downwards.
GGCCTGACCGACCTGATCCGAAACACCCGCGCCCTTCCCGCCTTCCGCGGCCAGCCGGTGGTGGTGAACGAGGACGATCACACCCAGTTCGAACATGCGGACAATCACTTCATCGCCGCCACCCGGGAACATGCCTCCTAGGGATTTTTTTCATTGTTAAAGACCCTGACCGACGCTTGAAGGCTTTGGGGAATTCATACCCTGACATGGATTTTTCTCAACAGATCCCCGGCTCCCGCCTTGGTCGTCCGGTCCCGGTACGGCCGTGTTTTGTGCGGCAGGGGCTGTTGAAATCAGAACAGAGAGAAAAGAAAGATACAGGAGGTTTTTCATAGGGCCACACTGTATCCGAAGGAACGGATTCAGACCATGTGGCAAATTGTCGCACCCGCGGTTCTGTTTTTCAGAGACGTTTCAGTGCCAGGGTCCAGGCTTCGAGCATCTGATCCAGCAGCGCGTCGCTGTGCTGCACGGAGAGGAAAGACGTTTCAAATGGAGATGGCGGCAGGTAAATCCCCGCATCCAGCAGGGAGTGGAAAACCTTGGTGAAAGACTGGGTGTCGGACTCCATCACCTCGGCAAAATTCTGAGGTTCCGAGTCCCGGAAGAAGATCGAGAACATACTTCCGTCTCTCGGAATGGCCACGGGCAAACCTTTGGCGGCGGCGGCGGCTTTCATACCGTCGGTAAGCCGGATACAGCGGGCCTCCAGTTCTGCGTAGGGATTGAGTTGTTCAAGTTTGCGCAGATTGGTCAGTCCGGCCGCCATGCAGAGCGGATTGCCGCTGAGGGTTCCGGCCTGATAAACCGGACCGTCCGGCGCCAAATGATTCATCAGATCCGCCCTTCCCCCGAGCGCGCCGATGGGAAGGCCGCCGCCGATGATTTTACCCAGGGTGACCAGATCCGGTTTGGCACAGCACAGGTTGGCGAAAGCCCCAAAGGTCAGACGGAATCCGGTGATCACTTCATCAAAGATCAGCAATGCGCCCACTTCATCGCAAAGTTCCCGCAGACGGAGGAGATATTTGGGTTTCGGCAGAACCAGTCCCATGTTCGCGGCAATGGGTTCGACCACCACAGCGGCCAGCGTCTCCGCATGGGTGCGGATGACTTTCTCTGCCGCCTCCGCATCATTGAACGCACAAACCAGCGTGCTTCCGGCCGCCTCCGCCGTCACTCCCGCACTGGAAGCGGCAGCAATGCCGGCCACGCCGCTTCCCGCCTGCACCAGCATGGAATCGGTGTGTCCATGATAACATCCGCTGAATTTCAGAATTTTGTCCCGGCCGGTGAATCCCCGGGCCAGACGCAACGCAGTCATCACTGCTTCGGTTCCGGAATTGACCAGACGCACTTTGTCCATCACCGGAATCGCGCGGACGATCAATTCGGCCATCTCAATCTCCGCCTCGGTGGTCACCGCGTAACTGGTGCCTTTCACCGAAGCATCCATCAGCGCCCGCACCACATCCGCGTCGGCATGCCCCAGAATCATCGTACAGAAAAGGCCCTTCGGCCCGTTCGGCGTACAGAGGTTTTCCGCCCACAGATTTGAAGGCGCGGGCAGGACTGTTGACCCCACCGGGGAGGACGGACATTGCGCGGGAATGCAGATCGTTACACATGGGCCTGCGCTATCGCATGAAGGTCAGGAATGCAAGCGGTCGAATCAGAAAGCTGAGGTTTTCCGGTCCAAATTCCATCACTTCAACCCCTTCCCTCCTCAATTTGATATTTTTTAAATCAAATGTTTGAAATATAAATCATATGAAATATAGCACACCTCTTAAGAGCAGTATTCAATCTTAAAATTTCCATACAAATCACGCTTCAAACCGAAGTGACCTCAACCGTATAAACCCTTATCCTTTATGACAAATATGCCGATTCGTTCCAAGAAACCCACCCTGAAAACAGTTTTCCTCTCCGGAATCCTGCTCACAGAGCTTGCAGGCCGGGGCGCTTTTGCCGAACCCGAACCGGTGGAGGAGCTTCAGAATCTGGTCGTTTCCGGCCAGTCGCTCCATTCCGACCAAGTCACCGCGCTGAAATCGCCGACCCTGATTCTCAACGTGCCTCAGAGCCTTTCCATCATCACGGCGGAACGGATTCAGGATCAGGGATTCAGCAGCATCCACGATCTGGTGGATTACACCCCCGGGGTCACCACCTCCCAGGGAGAAAATCACCGGGAC
>JBMTJR010000238.1:0-3914 GCA_049438565.1 Kiritimatiellia bacterium | reverse complement strand
TGACAAACTGGAGGCCAAACTTGCCCAGGCCATGCTTTCCATTCCCGCCACCAAAGGCTTTGAGATTGGCTCCGGTTTTGCCGGAACCCGGATGACCGGATCGCAGCACAATGACCCATTCGTGATGAAAGGAAACCGTCTGGGAACCGTCACCAACCACAGTGGCGGGGTGCAGGGCGGCATCAGCAACGGGGAGCCGATCCTTTTCCGGGTGGCGATCAAACCAGTGGCCACGATCAGCAAAGCGCAGCCCACGGCGGATTTTTCAGGAAATGAGACGGTGCTGGAGGCCAAGGGACGTCACGACCCCTTTGTCGTGAACCGGGCGGTTCCAATTGTAGAGACCATGACGGCGCTGGTACTTATGGACCTGGCGCTCATTCAGCGCAGCCGCCGCTGAGAGATTTCCAGAACACGAATCTGCCTCTATGGGGATTCCGGCGGGGCTGGTTTTTGGAATGGCGCCGAAGAGGTTTCGGCTACGTCGATCAGTCCAAAAATCACCAAATACATTTTCAAGACCTCACTGTCCCCGAAATTGTATTCCACGAGTCCGTTGAGGAACAGTCCCAGAAAGGCAAAGGCGACCGCGCCCCGCAGTTCTCTGAGATCCGGGGGGCCCCGCCTGAAGGCTTTCCAGAAGACCCAGCCCATCCAGAAAGTCCACCACAGAACCCCCTGCCATCCCAGTTCGAGCCGGATCTGCAGAAAATTATTGTGCAGATGACGCAGGCCCACCTCCATATGATATTCCGGGGGCAAAATTTCCCGGAAATCCTCATATTTACTCCCATTGTAGCCCATTCCCCAGGGGTATTCCTGAATCAGACGCGGGGCCACCTGGGTCCAGAGAATCATACGGCCGCCATGCGTCGGCTGGATGACTTCGGTTAAACGGTGCAGGCGGGCCTGAACAAAAGGCAGCGTCAGCGCCAACCCGCCCATGAGCGCAAGCAGTCCCAGGGTTTTCCAGCGACGGTTCCACAGGGTCCACAATCCGATGGTGGCCGCGGATGCGAGCCAGACCCCGCGTTTTTGATGCAACAGGAGGGCCGTGAGCAAAAAGGGAAGACAGATCCACCACCACCGGGAAACCCGTTCGCGGTTGAGGGAAATCAGACCCAGCCAAATCATGATTCCCACCAGATAAAACTGCGGAGAGGTCATGTTGCCCACATCCTCGAAAGCCATGCCTCCGCGGATTTTCAGCGGAAACATCACCAGATCATATACCCCCAGAAAGCTGACCCCTAAGACCAGTGATTTCAGAATCTGCTCCATTCCCCTGCCCCGCTCTTTTTCCCGGAGACAGGCGGCGGTACAGGCGCCCGCGAGGGGGAAAATCAGAAAGCGGCTTAATTTGCGGACTCCCATTTCCGGATGTACGGCGAAGCTGAGACTGATCAGTATCAGGATCATCCAGCCGCCCAGCATCCAGAGGGTGGCACGGTTCCCCGGTGCCTGCCGTCTGCAGAACTGGTAGAGCCAGAGCAGGCTTGCCAGATACAGCGGGATCTGGCCCGCGGAATTGCTGACCGGAAGAATAAGCAGTCCCAGGGAAATCAGCATCAGCATCGATGATTCCCGCCAGGCGGATTTTTGCAGAACATGATTCATGGAAGTTCTCCCAGAGGCACAAGAAGATCCCGCGTGGTAAACGGCATCCATTCCCGTGCGAAGTTCTCAGCCAGAAGATCCTGCCGGATCACAGAATGCCAGTCCCCGGCTCCGGCCACCGTTTCTGCGGGCAGCAGGACCCGGCAGGGGTCCGGCAGCTTCTCGGCCAGAACCAACTGGGTGTCCGGGAGTTCCTCCTGCCAGCGGGTCAGAAAACGCCGGGGGATTTCTACCCGGACCCAGGCATGATCTTCAGGCACCGCGCCTGCCCGCAGCGCATCCGGAAGTCTGGAATTCCAGTCCATGGATTTGATTTCGGGCAGCCAGGCCGCATCCGCGTGCTGAAGCAGGGCCTCTTCCAGATCAAGTGCGGGAATTTCCCGGAGCGGATGCAGCCGCTGCTGCAGCTCTGATGCCAGTTCAACCCCCTGCAGGGACGGAGCATTCACCCAGACGGTTTCCGCTTTGGGATTCCTGAAGCGGCGGAGGACGGTGTCCCAGTACAGTTGCACACGGACCAGTTCGCGTCCAAAGCGGGCGGGTTGAATCCGCAGCTGAGTCCCCTGATTCAGCTCAATGATTTTTGCCTGTGAACCCGGATTTTGCACCAGTATTGCAAACTCAGGAAACAAATCCGACCATTCCGGACCCTTTGCATCCTCCGGGAGAACCAGAACGCCCAACGCATGATCAGGCAGCGGTTTTTCCGTGAGAAATCTGCGCAGAGATTCCACCGGAGGATCGATCCGGAGCGGACGCAGCTTCTCCGGCGGAATTTTCAGGGGAGATTTTTCTGACAGCAAACGGAACACCCAGATTTCGGCTCCGTCCGCCTGACGCCAGATCCCTACCGGATCAAATCCCGGAACGTATTCCGGGAACTGGGGAAGTGCTCCGACATTCAGCAGCGAAAGCTGTTCCCCCGATTGCTCGATCCCTGAAAGCCCCAGGAGCCGGAAATCCGATTCCGCAGGCACCAACAGATCCGGAAATTTTAATCCGGGCACACGCAGCGGCTCCCCGGCAACCGGCGGAAGTCCGACCTGCAGCCAGCAGCCCTCCGGATCCTCCAGTTCGAGTTGACGGGCCACACTCAGCCATCCCGGACATTCACGGCTGCCCAGCAACAGCCCCTGCATGCCCCCGGAGATCCACAAACGCAGATCCACTTCCCGTGCAGAGAGAAACTGAACGGTCAGGAGCCCTGAAATCAGGAGCGCAAAGCTTCTCATCGCCTCAGGCCATCACCGCCGCAATCGCATCACAGAGCGGATCCAGATTTTGAGGGTTGATACCGGCGACATTAATCCGGCCGCTGCCCACGATATAGATGCTGTATTCTTTTTTCAGCCGCTGAACCTGTTCCGGATTCAGTCCGCTGAATGAAAACATCCCGTTTTGTTCCTCAATAAAACGGAAGTCCCGGTCAATCCCCCGGGCATTCAGACCAGCCACCAGCTGAGAGCGGAGACTTTTGATCCGGTCCCGCATTTCGTTCAGTTCCTGCAGCCATTCTTCGCGCAGTTGCGGCTGAGACAGAATCTCCTCCACCACCGCCCCGCCATGACGGGAGGGGTTTGAATAATTGCTTCGAATCGCGGTTTTGACATGACTGAATGCCGCCTCCACAGTATCCGCCGACAACCCTGCAATGGAAAAACTGCCGGTACGCTCGTTGTAGAGACCGAAATTTTTGGAAAAAGAGGCCGCAACCGCAAATTCCACATCTTTGCCTGCAAAAAGTTCCAGGGGAAAGCGGTCAGCCTCCACAGAAGTTCCAAAACCCTGATACGCAAAATCAAAGAAAGGGAACCAGCCGGCCACCTCGGCGACTTCGGCAATCTGCTCCCATTGCTCCTGCGTGGGATCAATCCCCGTCGGATTGTGACAGCAGACATGAAGCAGGACAATATCCCCGGAGGGAATCAGCCCCAGCGCTTCAAGAAAAGCATCAAAATCAAGAGATTGAGAGGTCTTGTCATAATAGGGATATTCCTTCACCGGAAAGCCGGCGGCCTGGAAAATAGCCTGGTGGTTGGCCCAGGTGGGATTGCTGACCCAGACGCTGGCGTCCGAGCGGAATTTTTTCAGGAAATCCGCGCCCACCCGCAGACCGCCGGTTCCTCCGGGGGTATGGGCGGTCGCAATCCGGCCCTCGCGGATCAGCGGATGGGAGGCTCCCAACAGCAGTTCCTGAACCCCGGCGGCATAAGCCGGGGATCCGGAGATGGGCAGATAGCTTTTGGTGGTTTCCTTTTCCAGTAATGCCGCCTCCGCTTTTTTCACGGCGCGCAGAA
>JBMTJR010000237.1:0-3935 GCA_049438565.1 Kiritimatiellia bacterium | reverse complement strand
GCGTTTTTCCGAACAGAAACCGTTATTGATTTCGCTGATCAAGGTTGAGAGGGTCGCCTCCGGCAGAGCAGAGGTTGGCCTGAGCTTTTTCAAAGCTTCCAGTTCAATCACCAGCAGAGCCGCCAGATCAAACTGAATCAGCGACTCCTGATCCGTTACCTCCGGAATGAACGCAGCCTCGCTCTGGGGCCACTGGGGAAGGGGAAGGGAGGGGGGCTGGTTCAGAAACCCCTGCAGATGTTTCAGACAGGCGTCCGATAGTTCAGGGAGATCCAGGCTGCGCAGCAGTTCCGCAGGCAGAGAGGCCAGCATTGTACCCAGCACCGGCAGGGCGAGTTCCTCCGGAGTGAGGGGGCCCTCCGGAGTATATTTTTCCGCCCAGAAATCACCGTCTATCCGGGGAAGTTCCAGCAAAGTCTGAATAAGAGAAGCCGTTTCTGCGAATTTCAGCAGTGCGAAAGCGGGCAAGACTGTGACCAATTGTTTCAGGGAAAAAACCGGCTGATCCTCCCCGGGATCCTGAATCCAGGGACCTTGAAAAATACCTGTGGGGGCCTGCAGGAGTCCCCGCAGCCGTTCGATGGCCAATCCGGTGTTTTCCGGGGCATGCATTGCGGGGATCCCTGCGGTCCACTCCTCCCGCAAAGCCCGCAGATTATTCCACTGGCGGTCAAGAAGCTCCGGCAATTGTGCACACAGAGCGTCCAGTTTTTGTTCACAGGCTTCGCGGGTGCCGGGCTGGACACACAGGGCAATCCATTTTTCCGGACCCCTGGTCTGAATTTTCAAACCGATCTGCAGGCTCTCCTCTTCCAGAAAGCTTATGCCCTCCCGTGTTTCGATTTTCTGACTGAGCGAAAACAGCTCCGGCTTGGCGCGGGCGGGGAGACGGCCCACAAACACGCCCGGTTCCGTCAGGATCAATTCAAAGCTTTGCTCGTTGGCAAACACCAGCCGGAATCCGCAGTGCAGAAGCAGCAGGTGGCTGATCTCCACATCCGCTCCCAGTCCGGGTTCAAAGGTCCAGGACCCGTGGGCGGGTTTAATTCCGCCGAGCGCAGTGTGGGTCAGGAAGCGGGGCAGTCCGACTTCCGGGGCGCAGGGCTGAGCCGGACTGAGAGGAAAGTGAGCCTCCCAGACAGGCGAGTAGCTGGTTTCGTCAAAAATCAATGGATATTCCTTTCGGGGTTGTAATCCGCAACTTAGACCGGGGACAGCCGATTCGTCAAGTGAAGGTTGGGACTTTGACCGGGGTCTTGACGGGTCCGGAGGTCCTAAGCATGGATGCATTTTTCACTCGTCAAGTGGTATGAAAAAGTTAGGTATTTTTCATGGTGGTTCCCCCTCTGAATTTCCGTCTAATTTTCAGGCAATTTCTGTTGCTGTGCGTGACTACTCCGCTCTGGTGTCCGGCCTCGGATCTGATTCATGGTCTGGACCGTGAAAAAGTCCAGATTACCCACGAGTCCAGTCTTTTCTCCGTCGTGCCGTTGAGGGGAACGATTCCAATCACGTTTCAGGTGAGAAACCAAATGGAGGAACCCGGCCGGTGGACCTTCCGTTTCCGTTGTGCGCAGGGCTGGGATCAACAAAAACAAACCCTCTCCGAGCGGGTGGTGACGGTCCCGGCCAAGAGCGCAAAAACGGTCCGCTGGGAAATTCTGGTGTTTTCCACCACAGAATTCACCAGCTCCCAGCAGCAGACCCTGCGAGTGTCTGTTTCCGGTCCCGGCAGCCCCGGCGGGGTGGAACAGCAACTGGACTCCACTTTTTACAACGCGGGCTCAGGCGTCAAACTGGTTGCAGTCTCCCCGGCTCTCACGGTCACCCGGGACAACTGGAAATACAGCGAGTTCGAGGCGGAGATCAGCGCCCAGAATCTTCCGCTGTTGCTCACCCATTTTGATCCCGAAGCGCTTCCCGACCGGGTCAGCGGTCTTTCGGGCATGGACATCCTGATGCTCTCCGACGCAGAGTGGAAGGACCTTCAGGCCCGGCATGGATTGATTGACGAATGGGTTGCGGGGGGAGGGCAGTTGTTGATCCTCTCGGATTCTCCGGCGGAACCGCAGACGATCGGTCTGGGGAGTGTCCGGTCGATCTCCCCGATGCAGACTGATCCTTTTATTGCGATGCTTCAGCGGACGCCTGCCATTCAGAGCACCCTCGCAGATCCGGATGCCTTTACCCGCAAGCAATGGGAACTCTTCTCTTCAGTCCCTGAAATCCAACAGTCTTTCGGGTGGGTCATGCTGACGGTTCTGGTGATCGCCTGTTTGCTGGGTCCGCTGAATATCTGGGTCTCGTTCCGGAAACGCAATTCCCTGCAGGTGATTTGGTCCACCCCGCTGATCTCTCTGGTGCTGAGCAGTCTGGTGGCGCTGGGGATCATTTTCAGTGACGGATTTGGCGGAAAAGGAGAGCGCGCACTGCGGGTGCTGCTGATCCCGGATCTGGGGGTGGAGCTGTCGGTGCAGGAGCAGGTTTCCCGGACCGGTGTGCTGCTGAAAAACCATTTTGAACTTCCGGAGGGCACAGAAATCTATCAGGTGAAAACCGACAAAAGAAGAGGCCGGTCAAGAGTGCAGTACACTCAGCTGGCCGGCGGAGGCTGGGCCGGGGACTGGTTCCAGAATCGGAGTGTTCAGGCGCAGGTTCTCCGCCGCAGCCGCCGCAGCCGGGCGGAAGTGATCCTCAAATCCGGAACCGACGCTCCCACAGTGGTCTCCACCGTGGATGCGGTCTTCACCCGTCTTCTGCTCCGCGATTCGGAGGGCCAGTGCTGGATCGCGCAAGGGGTGCAGCCGGGGCGGGAAGCACCCTTGAGCAGGATAAGTGACCGGGAGGCGGAGAATGACTTTGCGGATCTGAGAACCCGGAATAAAAATCTGTTCCCCGGCGAGGAGGCCCTGCGGAGACGGGCCTGGTTTTACGGGGAGAGCGTAGAGAAAGATGACTACATCCCCACCCTGGGTTCGGTAAAATGGAGCGACCGCCCGGTCTGGTTTATGGGTCCCTGCCGAATGGAGGGAGGCCGATGAGTGCGCCCTTGGTGGAAGTGAGAAATCTGACCCGGATTTTCGGAAAAGTCCGGGCGGTGGATGATGTCAGCTTTGATATTTCCCGGGGCAAAGTGGTGGGCTTTATCGGAGAGAATGGCGCCGGAAAAACCACCACCATGCGGATGATGGTCACGCTGGACCTTCCGGACTCCGGTACCATTCGGATCAGCGGATTTGACAGCGTCAGCTATCCCAATGAGGTGCGCAAACGGGTGGGCTGGATGCCGGATTCTTATGGTGCCTACGATTTCATGGACATTGAGGAATACATGGATTTCTTTGCCCGGGCCTACGGGTTCGAAGGAAAAGAACGGGAAATCCGGGTGGCGGAGGTTATGGAGTTCACCGAGCTGAACAAACTGGCCGACCGCCCGGTGAACAAACTTTCCAAAGGACAGTCCCAGCGCCTCTGTCTGGGCCGCACCCTGCTGCCGGACCCGGAACTGCTGGTGCTGGATGAACCCGCCGCCGGACTGGATCCCCGGGCCCGCATCGAAGTGAAAAATCTGGTGCGGATTCTGGCCGCAGAGGGAAAAACCCTGTTTATCAGCTCCCATATTCTCTCGGAGCTGGAGCAGATGTGTGATGATTTGCTGTTCATCAGTGCGGGAAAAATCGTGCATCAGGGCTCTTCGGAGAGCCTGAAAGTGAAAGAAGGACATCCGGCAGTGCTGCGAATCCGTTTGAACGGTCCTCTGGACAAACTGGAGGAGTGGGTCACTTTTCAGGAAGGGGCCGCACTGGTGGAGCGCAACAAAGACGGTCTCCGGGTGCGGGTGGATGATGCCTCTTCCGAACGGCTGGTGCATCTGCTCCGCAAGATGGTGAATGAAGGCTTTCCGGTCTGCGGATTCGAACGGGAGGATATCCGGC
>JBMTJR010000236.1:0-3940 GCA_049438565.1 Kiritimatiellia bacterium | reverse complement strand
TTGACTGGGAGCGCATGCAGGCGGTCCCAGTCAAATACCGTGATGGACTTGCGGACGTTTTTCCCCTCCTGCAAATCCAGCCGATGCCAAAGAGGACGCAGGCTGACCGGATCCACGTAGGTGTCCACCACATCATCCACCGGATATAATTTGGCAATCACCCCATTTGAAACCGTGCGGAAACGGATACGGATCAGCCATCCGGACTCCTCCGTCCATTCCCAGGAAGTGGTGGCCTTGCTTTCCCCCACTGCAATCAGTCCCCAGTAAATCTGATACGTCAATGTCTCGCCCATGGGGAACGGAAGCTCCACAGATGGCGGCGGCGGAACAGGAGGATCCGCCCAGATCCGGACCGCGTTCAACCCGAACAGAAGCAGGAGAAAAACCTTCATGCCGTTTTTCGCACACATTCGTAGAAAATCCGCAATATGAGCAGCCGAAGCTGCTCAAAATGAGGAATCCCGCTGCGGAAAAAGGCATCATAGGTCTCGGCGGAGAATCTCAGCATTTGATCCAGCTCGCGGGGACTGAAATTTTTGGCCTGTTTTCCCAACTGAAACAGACGGAACGGCGAGCGGGTTTTGTTACCCACCACCAACTGAAATCCGGCCTCCGCTTCGGGGGAGAGAAAAATAAATTTTCCGAATTGTCCGCGGTCATCCACCCTGCCCTGTCCACTGTGAATACAGGCACCCAGATAAGCCATCTCCCGCAGGGAATTGTGCAGGGTGGCAATCACCCCGACCGCATTGAGTCCCCCGGTTTCCATTTGATGCAGCAGAGACATTGCCCGGCCCAGATCCCGGGAGCCCACACAGTCGCCCAGCAGATAGACCTGCGCCTCCTGCTGCATCGGCACCATCCATTCCACATCGCGCAGGCTGACCGGACGCTCTCTGCCCACAAACAGCTCCAGCTTTTCCAGTTCGTTCTGCATCAAACGCGGATCATTCCCCACCCGCGCCGCAATGGCCGCCGGAACCTGCGGATCGGTCTGCATTTTCCGGCGGGAGAATTCCTCGCTCAGCTGACGCAGCGCATCCTCTTTGATTTCCCATTCTTTGGTGACCCGGGTGAATTCCTGCACCTCCGCTACACCCGAGACCGCCTTCAGAAACCGGGAGCGTTTGTCCAGTTTCCCGGAGACGGAAATCAACAGCAGCTGCTCCGGTCCCAGCCCTTTTCCCAGGGTTTCCTGGAGTTTTTCAATCGCGCTTTTCACCGTCTCCGATTTGAACAGGGTTCCGGAAAAAATCTGCGCCTCCCGCAGCCAGGTCACGTTTTCCGGACTGAACATATTCAGGGACTGCACCGCCATCAGGGTCTGTTTGACCACCTCCACCGCCTGATCCACCGTATCCACGTCTCCCCGCACCGTGGTGAGGCTTCCGTCGGCCTCCGCATTCGGACAGCGGGTTTTCAGGAATTCCCGGCAGGCCTGCTCCATGCGGAACTCATCGTTCCCGTGGAAAATAAAAATCCGGGCGGAGGATGTGGGGGCTGCAGACATGCGCAGACCCTAATTCAGCTTTATGCTTTTGCCAAGTATTATTCCCCGGGCAGAGCCCATCCGGGCCTCATTGGATTCAGCGACCCCCGCGTCCGCCCCCCCGCATCGGGGAGCCGGAGGTCATCTGATTAACCGTCTGCATGTAGTTGATAAAATCCTGGGTCTGGGCAGGAGAAAGCCCCAGCGAAAGTTCCGCGTAATCGTTCAGCAGGACGTCCCGCTGCATGTCCATCAATTCGCCCATTTCCTGGGACTGCCCCCAAAGCTGACGCCCCAGATCCCGGCGTTCCTCCCGGGTTAAATCCGGTTGGGCCATCTGCTCCATCAGCAGCGCACTGTTTTCCAGCGAAGCAAGAAGCTTCCGGTGGGCCTCCACATATTCCGGGGCCAGACCCTCAGTGTTGATCTGACTGAAAAACTCCATTCGGTTGCGGATATCCTCATTTACCCGCTGACGGTACTCTTCCCGGCGTTTTTCCCGCTCCGCCCGCTGGGCTTCCCGCTCTGCATCCCGCTTTTCTTTTTCCGCCTGTTCCTCCGGACTCAGAATGGTGGGCTGATCACGGTTTTCCGTTCGCAGCGTGGTTTGCGGCAGGGGTTCAGGCAGAATCTCATCCGCAAACGGGATGTCCTCTTCCGGAAGAGAAGCGGCCCTTTCCGGACGGGACTGCAGGGCCATCGCGGCCAGCTCCATCTGATTGAGTCGGGCCTGCAACTGATCATTGGCCGATTCCAAGCCTCTTCTTACTGCTTCCACCTGGTCCAGTGCGGATTCTTTTTCCTGCAATTCACGGGCCAGTGCCGTGTTTTTGCGGTGCGCTTCCAGCCAAAGCAGAGAAATGCAGGCCGCAGCAACCAGAATGACGGGAATCAGGATTTTTTCGATTTTGGTCATTATTGAGAATCTCCGTATGGATGATTCTATCAGAGGCTCTCAAAGATGTATATGACTCTTTTCGAGGTGGAGGCGCAATTTATGCAGATGTTTCACCGTCTCCTCCAGCCCTCCCGGAGGTAAAGGATCCCCGGCCTGCCTAAGAAGCTCCCCTTCCCGCTCCAGCATTTTGTCCACAACCTGACGTCCTTTGCGGGTCAGGATCATCTGTTTGGAACGTTTGTGCCGTGGATTGGCCTGCGGAGTGACCAACTCCTCCTCCACCAACAGATTGATCTGGGTCTGAATAATCTGACGGGAAACCAGACGTTCGCGGGCCAGCTGGGGAACCGTGGAGGGTCCCTCCCGATGCAGACTGAGCAACAGACTTCGCTTCGCACTGGTCTGTCCGTCTTTTTCATGCACCTGATCTCCGAGCCAGCGGAGCTGATTGTGAATACGGCGTATTTCTTCAAAAAGATCCTGATAGAGTTCTATGGTCGCGTTCATGGTTCCATCCTAACGGCCCCCTGGATTATGACAATTAAATTGTTAATTTATTATTGACAATATTACTGTCATTAAATAGATTGAGCTCATGAAAACAAAAAATAGGCTGTCTCTCAGGTTGTTATTGTTCCTGATCCTTTGTTCCGTCATACCCCTGTGTTCCTGCACCCTCATGAATTCACGCTATCAAAAATGGAATCAGTCCGTCTCCCGCACCCCGGAGGGCGTTCTTGAATATGCGCAGGCCAGAACGTACGGGGACGGGGAGAACGCGCTTCTGCTCGTTCATGGTTTTGGCGACGGACCACACGCCTGGGAATCCCTCGCGCCTCTTTTGGCGGAACAGGGCTACTGTGTCCGGGCACTCCGGATTCCCGGTTGGGGAGAACCGGTGGAGGTCAAAAGAAAGGTGACACTCGAGGAATGGAAACACGGCATCAGCGCTGAACTGGCCCAGCTTCATCAATCGCATACCAAAGTGGCCGTACTGGCCCACTCCATGGGCGGCTGCCTCAGCACCGTTCTGGCACAGGATCAGCAGCTGGATGCCGACGCTCTGGTGCTCTACGCTCCCATGCTGGAGGTGTCGAGCACGCGAAGTCCGCTGTTTAAAACCCGAACCTGGTACCGGATCGGCTCAAAAGTCCTGCCCGATTCATTGATTATTGAGAGTATTTACGGTGATCATGCCCGGGTGAACGCTCCCCGGCCCAAAACCCGCCGGGATCCGTTTAATCCCAAAAATATTTTTGATCTTCTCTATGCGGCCATGAGCGAGTTTGAAGCACAGCCTCCAGAAGTGGAGATGCCGCTCCGGCTGGTCATGCCCGGAGAGGACAGAGTTGTGGATATTGAACGGACGCTGAAATGGTATGCCGAACTCGACGCTCCGCAGAAAATGCTCGTCACCTATGAAACCGCAGGCCATGTATTACCTTTGGATATAGATCCGCTTGCCGAATCCACGCAACTTGTCCTATGGTTGTCTGAACAAGGAATCACCCCATGAAAAACAAAACCGACTACCTCGGCTCCTTCCACTG
>JBMTJR010000235.1:0-3955 GCA_049438565.1 Kiritimatiellia bacterium | reverse complement strand
CATTAAACCTCTGGTGATGCAACTCCGTGCCCTCTGTATGAAAAATGAGGGGTATATCGGAGGTGAAACGCTGATTAATGCGGATGATCCCACTGAAATTCTGGTGATCAGCTCCTGGAAAGATGTGGGCGAGTGGAATTGCTGGCTGGCCAGTGAGGAACGTGCCCGCATCCAGAACGAAATCGATACCATCACCGGACACAGCACGGTCTACCAAGTTTATTACCACGCCTGAGGAATTGATATGAACACTGCAAAAAGTTTGGAAACGTTATACGAAAAACGTGCCGAAGCCAAAGTGGGCGGAGGTGCGGATAAAATCGAAAAAATTCACGCAAAAGGGCGGCATACTGCCCGGGAACGGATCGCGTTGCTTCTCGACGAGGGAAGTTTCGAGGAGTTCGACATGTTCAAAGTGCATCGCTGCACGAATTTTGGCATGGAGAAGAAAAAATTTCTTGGCGACGGAATTGTCACGGGATCCGGTACCATCAACGGACGTCTGGTCTACGTGTACGCGGGAGATTTTACCGTGTTTGGCGGTTCTCTTTCTGAAACCATGTCAGAAAAAATCTGCAAAGTCATGGACATGGCGGTCAAGTGCGGCGCTCCGGTGATCGGACTGAACGACTCCGGCGGAGCCCGGATCCAGGAGGGGATTGAATCCCTCTCCGGTTACACGAATATCTTTTACCGGAACGTTCGGGCTTCAGGGGTGATTCCCCAGCTCTCAGGGATTTTTGGCCCCTGTGCCGGCGGTGCGGTTTATTCACCGGCACTGACAGACTTCACGGTCATGGTGCGGGACACCAGTTACATGTTCCTCACAGGTCCTAAGGTAGTGAAATCAGTGACGCATGAAGACGTGGATGTGGAGACGCTGGGCGGAGCCAGTGTGCACACTGTGAAGAGCGGTGTGGCCCACCTGGCCGCGAATGACGGAGAGCAGGGGATTCATTATCTCCGGGCTCTCTTTTCTTACATGCCCCAGAACAACATGGAAAAGCCTCCGTTCAAAGAAACCTCGGATCCTTCCGACCGGAGCAATCCGATTCTTGACTCTATTATCCCGGACAACCCCAACATGGCTTATGACATGAAAGAGGTTCTCCACGAGCTCGTGGATGATGGAGAATTTCTGGAGATTCAGCCCGATTATGCGGCCAATATCATTATTGGATTTGCCCGTTTCGGCGGAATGTCTGTAGGGATCGTTGCCAATCAGCCCAATGTGCTGGCCGGGGTGCTTGATAACGATTCCTCTGTGAAGTCCGCAAGGTTTGTCCGTTTCTGTGATTGTTTCAATATCCCGCTGATCACCTTTGTGGATGTTCCCGGTTTTATGCCGGGTACCGTTCAGGAATATGGAGGGATTATCCGAAATGGAGCCAAACTGCTTTTCGCTTATGCGGAGGCCACGGTTCCCAAAATCACCATCACCACCCGGAAATCCTATGGAGGCGCCCACTGTGTGATGAGCTCCAAACAACTGGACGGAGACCTGAACTACGCGTGGCCGACCGCTGAGATTGCCGTGATGGGCGGAAAAGGGGCGGTTGAAATTCTCAACGCCCGCGATATCGCCGGAAAAGAGCCGGAGGAGGCGAAGGCGATTTTGAGTCAGAAAGAAGCCGAATACAACGATGCCTTTGCCAACCCCTTCGTCGCCGCCGGCCGCGGGTACGTGGATGATGTGATTTCACCCAGTGAGACCCGGCTGCGTATTATCCGCGGACTTCTGGCTCTTCAGGACAAGCATGTCACCGGTCTGGCGAAGAAACATGGAAACATTCCTCTCTAAACCGGAAAACTGATATGAAAGCACTTCTGTTCCTCCTGCTCTCTCTGCCCGGATTCTGCCGGGCCACGGAGCAGGCCCTCCTCAAAATAGAATCCGATCATGGTGTGTCACTCGCAATCTCCGGAATGCTCATCGTGTTCGGGGGGCTGGCCGCGATTTCGATCTGTATCGGACTGCTTCCTCTGGTTTTGAAGAAACTGGAGGCCAAAGAAAAACAGGCCCCGGTCAAGCTGGTTCCTCTGGGCAGAGAGGGACAACTTCTGGACCCGAAAATGCTGACCGCAATTGGTTTTGTGCTTCATGCGGAAGCCGAACGTGCCTCTGGTCAGAACTTGAAAGTCACTCTCGACCTCCATCCTTCGCCCTGGGCTCTTTCCAGTCAAATGCGTGTCATCCCCGGTAGAATTAAATCATGAGAACCTATAAACTGAAAATCGACAATGAAAGCTACGAGGTGGAGGTGAAAGCCTTTGATCTCAAAAAAGCCACGCTGGTGGTGAATGGAAAAAACCTTGAAGTGAAAGTGGATGAAATCCTTTCCGCGGCGCCGGTGAAATCGGCTCCTGCGGCTCCGCGCCCCGTCCCCCTGGCCCCCTCCACCCCCCGGGTGGCAAACGGACCCGGACCCGCCCCTGCGGGCGGCAACGGAGTGAAAGCACCTATTCCCGGTGCGATTCTCTCTATCGATGTGAAAGAGGGCGATATGGTGGAGGCTGGACAGCAGATCCTCACCATGGAAGCCATGAAAATGGAGAATCAGATAAAAAGCAACCGGGCCGGGAAAGTAATCCAGTTGTGCGTGAAACCGGGAGATGCGGTCGCCCAGGGCCAGGATTTGGTCATTATTGAATAGTCCGTTTTAAACGGCATCGGAGAGTTTATATGGAACTGATACAAAATCTCAGTGATTTTTTGAGTACAACCGGGTTCAACTTGATGACCTGGCCAAACATGATGATGATTCTGATCGGCATTGTGTTTGTCAGCCTTGCGATCATCAAAGATTATGAACCTCTCCTGCTCCTCCCCATTGGGTTTGGAATCATTGTGGGAAATATTCCCTCCCTTCCATCCATGGCTGTGGGGGTTTATGACGAAGGATCGGTTCTGAATCTGATTTATTACGGGGTCAAAGGAGGCCTTTTTCCTCCTCTGATTTTTCTTGGAATCGGAGCAATGACGGACTTTTCCACGATGTTGTCCAATCCCAAACTTGTCCTGTTGGGAGCTGCCGCGCAGTTTGGAATTTTCGCTACTTTGATCGGTGCCACCTTTCTCGGCTTTACGCCGCAGGAGTCCGGTGCGATTGGAATTATTGGAGGCGCAGACGGTCCCACCGCTATTTTCCTCTCCTCCAAACTGGCTCCTCATCTTCTCGGTCCCATTGCAATTGCCGCCTATTCATACATGGCCTTGGTTCCGGTGATTCAACCTCCGATTATGCGTTTACTCACCACCCGACAGGAACGGCGGATCCATATGGCTCCCCCCCGGGTGGTCTCCAAATCCGAGAAAATCATTTTTCCCATTCTGGGATTTCTGATTTGTGCAATCATTGCCCCGGGTTCCATGGCCCTGATTGGAATGTTGTTTTTTGGGAATCTCTTGAAAGAAAGTTGTGTCACAGAGCGGCTGGCCAATACAGCCCGGAACTCTATGATCGATATCGTCACGATTTTGCTGGGTCTCTCTGTAGGTGCCAGTACGCAGGCGGTTCGCATGGTGGAGGTGGACGGAGTTTTGGTCAATAAAGGATTCCTGACACCCGAATCGATTAAGATCTTTGCGCTGGGAGCGGCATCATTTTGTGTGGCAACCGCCTGCGGTGTCCTTTTTGCGAAGTTTATGAATTTATTTCTTAAACAGAAAATAAATCCTCTCATTGGAGCAGCCGGCGTATCGGCGGTTCCGGACAGCGCGCGGGTGGTGCATACCGTGGGGCAGGAGGAAGATCCTTCCAACTTCCTGCTTATGCATGCGATGGCTCCCAATGTGGCTGGAGTGATTGGATCTGCAATCACCGCCGGTGTATTGTGGTCGGTAATGCTTTAAAGCCGCCAGCTGTTTTCCCGTAGCGGTTCTCAACCGCCGTCTTTAGGAAAGCTCCCGCATCGCGCGGAGTCCGGACCCCACGCCGGGGATGCGACGGGCCGC
>JBMTJR010000234.1:0-3976 GCA_049438565.1 Kiritimatiellia bacterium | reverse complement strand
CTTTTTTATAAACCTTATGACGGAAGCAAGCTTCCTTCGAAAAAGCGGCAGCAAGCGGCCGCACTCCACAACAGGCAGTTCAGTTCTGCAGCTGTTCTGCCAGCAGCGACTTCGCGAGGGTGATGGCTTCTCCGAGTTTGGCGGGATCTTTTCCTCCGGCCTGGGCCCGTTCCGCTTTGCCGCCTCCGCCGCCTCCGCAGACTTTGGCGATCGGTCCAATCAGTTTCCCGGCATGCGCTCCTTTGGCCTGACAGGCCTCCGCCACTGAAATATTGAAAAAGACTTTTCCCTGTGCGGATCCGCCGAGAATGATCACGGCCGGATCGAGTTTCATGCGCAAATCATCCATGGCGTCTTTGAGACCCTGGGCATCCACACCCTCCATAGCCGCAATCAGGCAGGTGGTTCCGTTCACCTCCACAGACTGTGAAACCAGATTCCCGGCCTGACTTTTTGCCGCTTCGGCGTGAAGCTGGGCGATCTCCTTCTCCGCGTCCCGGAGTTTTTTCACCAGTTCTCTCACCCGGGCGGGGCTCTCGTTTGTTTTCACACTCAGCGCGGAGGAAATCTCCTGCAGCAGGTCATGCTCCTGACGGGTGTATTCGAAGGCCTCTTTCGCACAAACCGCCTCGATCCGCCGGACGCCGGCGGAAATACTGCTTTCGGACACAATGCGCAGCTGACCGATTTCTCCGGTGTGCTGCACATGGGTTCCGCCGCAAAGCTCTTTGCTCCAGCCGCCGATATCCACGACCCGGACCACATTGCCGTATTTCTCGCCGAAGGTCGCGATCACGTCCTCCGGTTTCTCGTCGAAGGGCGTTTCAAAAATCTTCACCCCGTCATTCTCAATCAGCATTTCGTTGATCATCTGTTCGATCGCCCGCAGCTCTTCCGCGGGAATGGCTTCAAAATGGTTGAAATCAAAGCGGAGCCGGTCGGGGCCCACATAAGAGCCTGCCTGCAGCACATGTGTCCCCAGCACTTCCCGCAGGGCCCAGTTCAGAATATGCGTGGCGGAATGATGGCGCTGAATGTCCCGGCGGCGGGAGATGTCCACGGAAAGCGTCACCGGGGTGCCCGGC
The DNA here is from genome assembly GCA_049438565.1 of Kiritimatiellia bacterium. Taxonomy (GTDB): domain Bacteria; phylum Verrucomicrobiota; class Kiritimatiellia; order SS1-B-03-39; family UBA6053; genus UBA6053. The sequence continues at coordinate 2,891 of JBMTJR010000234.1, read as the reverse complement.
TCCGCATTCTGCATGGGGGCGGAGAGACGGTGCAGATGGCGCCCGGCGGCATCCCGGACGGTGTCCACGATCCGCACTTCCCAGTTCCCCCAGTGCACGGAGCCCTGGTCGCCGACCTGTCCGCCCATCTCTGCATAGAAGGGCGTAACCGGAGTGACCAGGTAATGGTGTCCGTTCTGTTCCAGGCATTCCAGAATCTCGGTCTGGAAATGACCGAGATTCCGTGGATCGTAACCGTTGAAAAGCGTCGCATTGCCTTCACTGACTACGGTGATGACACTTTTTTTCTGATGATCCCGGGCCCGCTGACGCTGCGCCTCCATGGCGGCTTCGAATTCGGCCTGATCCAGTTTCAGACCGCGCTCCCGGGCCAGAATTTCAGTCAGATCCAGGGGAAAACCGTAGGTATCGTAGAGCGTAAACGCGTCCTTCCCGGAAATGGAGCCTTCGGCTTTGTCCGCCACCGAGGCAAACAGATTCATCCCGCGGTCCAGCGTGCGGTCAAAGGCGCTTTCCTCTGCGGAAATCACTTTTTTAATCATTTCCTCCTGTTTCCGAAGTTCGGGAAAAGTCCCGCCGAGATTTCCGATGGTCGGATCGACCAGTTTGCTGAAAAATCCGGGGGGAAGATCCAGGCGGCGGCCGTACATCACGGCTCTGCGGAGGATGCGGCGGAGCACATAATTGCGTCCCTCATTTCCGGGGAGAATTCCATCGGCAATCGAACAGGACAGGGTGCGGATATGGTCGGCCAGCACCCGGAAAACAATATCCCGGGTCTCCTCCGGAGTTGGATGGGCGGGATCCGCGGGGAGGGTGGCTCCGTAGGTCTGACCGGAAAGTTCGCTGATTTTTGCGAAAATGCCGTCGAAAAGATCCGCGTTGTAGTTGCTGGGCGGACGGGTGAAATCGGTGAAGTTTTTTGTAGTGGCCAGAATGCCCGCCACCCGCTCGAAGCCCATTCCGGTATCAACGTGCTGGGCGGTCAGTTCTTTGAAAGAGCCGTCCTCTCCGGCATTGTACTGCATAAACACAAGATTCCAGATTTCGATACACCAGGGACTGTCCTGATTCACCAGCGCGGCGCCCCGGTTGCCCTCCGGGGTGAGGTCGACATGGATTTCGGAGCAGGGGCCGCAGGGACCGGTGTCTCCCATCATCCAGAAATTATCTTTTTTGTTGCCGTAGAGAATTTTTTCGGCCGGGTTCAGCCCCTCCCGGATGAAAAGCTTTTCCCAGATATCGTAGGCCTCCTGATCCAGTTCCGCCGGTTCGCCGGGCCCGGGTTTGTAGACCGTGGCGTAGAGCCGTTCTTTGGGGAAGCCCCACACCCGGGTGAGCAGTTCCCAGGCCCACTCAATCGCCTCTGCTTTGAAATAGTCTCCGAAAGACCAGTTGCCCAGCATTTCAAAAAAGGTCTGGTGATAGGTGTCATATCCCACATCATCCAGGTCGTTGTGCTTGCCGCCCGCCCGGATGCACTTCTGCGTATCGGCCACCCGGGGGCAGGGCGCGTCCCGCTCTCCCAGAAAGTAGGGGACGAAAGGGTTCATCCCGGCGTTGGTGAACAACAGATTCGGAGAGCTGGGGAGCAGGGAGGCCGAAGGAAAGATCTGGTGGCCTTTGCTGGCAAAAAAATCGAGGTAACTTTGGCGGATTTCGTTGGATTTCATAGGCGCGGATGGTGGGACGGAAAAAGCTAGGATGTATGAGGAAAGGAAAGGCATCTGTCAATCATGCAGTCAACGATCTCAAACGCTAAGGATTGACTTGTGGGTTTACTTTTTTCAAGCTGAACGTTTCATGAACCGGGACCATTTGCCTAAAATGATATTTGTCGTCGGAGCCCCCCGCTCCGGGAGCAGTCTGTTGCTGGATTTTTTGACCGTGCATAAGAACGTGGGCTGGATTCCACAGACTCTGGATGCCAACCCGGCCAAACTGTCACTTGCCTCCTCTGCAAACCGTTTGAACTGGCCCTTTCTGGGAGAGTTTTTTTTGGAAAGGCGCTCGGTTTGGGAGCGAGTACCGGAGCCTGCGAATGGAGATGGATTCTGGTCCTATTACCTGAAGCATTTTGCCCCGGTGGATACCCAACCCTTTGTCCCGGGTCCGGAGCATCTTCTAGAGGGAGAGGGAGATGCGGTGATCGAGGCGGTCAAAGAAATCTGTTACCGGCAGCGGAGGGACACCTTTGTGGCCGAATTCAACGGATTCCCCCGGATCCGCATGATGAGGGAAATTTTCCCGGATGCGATCTTTCTTCAGGTGATCCGGGATCCACGTTCAGTGGCCTATCAGATGGTGCGGCGCACCGAATCGGTGAATCACGCCCTGTGGAAGGAACGGAAAAAATGGATTGCCCTGATGCCGGGGCCTTTGCAGGAGCGTTTGCAGAGTCTTCCGGAAACTCCTCTGAACTTCTGCGGAATCCTGGTGCGCTGGTATCATGATTTATACCGGATCGAAATGGGGGAACTTCCGCCGGACCGGGGCCTGGAAGTGGCTTACTCTGATCTGCTCTCCCGTCCGGACTGGATGATGAAAAAAGTCATGAACTTTCTCGATTTCCCCCTCAACAAACGCTTTAGGTATTTTTTAAAATTTCACAATATCCAGTTTAGTAATCGGCGGACCCAGCGGAACCTGAATACTGAGGAGGCCAAACAGCTTGCCCAGGCGGTGGCCGCCATCGAACCGACCTCCGCCTCCTGATCCTGGCCTGCCCGGGGCAGCGCTTCAGCTTTTTCGGGCCCGGAGCAGGAACAGGGCCACCAAAGCCCCCAGCACCATAAACAGGGAAAGGAACTGTCCGGTGCTCATCCAGCCAAAAAAGAGCCGGGCGTCGGGTTCCCTGAAAAACTCCATGCTGAAACGGGCCAGCGCGTATC
>JBMTJR010000233.1:0-4027 GCA_049438565.1 Kiritimatiellia bacterium | reverse complement strand
ACAAAACCAAACAGAAAGGCAGGAGTGTCATCGGCGACGGCGAGTCCGACGAACCCGAAACCACCGGCTGTATCAGTATCGCCGGACGCGAAAAACTGGACAACCTGATTTTTGTGCTCAACTGCAATCTCCAGCGTCTGGACGGACCGGTGCGCGGAAACGGTTCGATTGTCCGCGAAATGGAGGCACGTTTCCGCTCCGCAAACTGGAATGTGGTGAAATGTCTGTGGGGTTCCGAGTGGGACAGCCTGCTGGACCGGGATCAGACCGGCGCGCTGGTCCGCCGCTTTGAGGAAACTGTCGACGGGGAATTCCAGAAACTCTCCGTTTCCGACGGCGCATTTGTCCGCGAAAACTTCTTCGGGAAAAGCGAGGAACTGAAAAAACTGGTGGCCAACATGGCGGACCAGGAACTGAAAAAACTGAAGCGCGGCGGACATGATCCGGTCAAAGTGTACAACGCCTACAAACAGGCTTCCGAAACCGAGGGTCGCCCCACCATCGTGATCGCCAAAACGGTCAAGGGCTACGGTCTGGGCGAGGCGGGCGAAGGCAAAAACATCGCCCACAACCAGAAAAAACTGAATGAGGACGAGCTCCTCAGCTTCCGCACCCGCTTTGGAATTCCGATCAGTGACGACGAAGTCAAAAACGCGCCCTTCTACAAACCGGCGGACAACAGTGTGGAAATGGAATATCTGCGCGAACGCCGGGCCGCCCTGGGCGGTCATGTGCCGAGCCGGGTTTCCATCACCAAACCCATCGATCTCCCGCCGGCAAAACTGTACGAGGAATTCAGCGAAGGAACCGGCGAACGCGAGGCCTCCACCACCATGGTGGTCGGCCGCATCGTGAGCAAACTGCTGAAAGACAAGAATATCGGAAAACTGATCGTGCCGATTATTCCGGACGAATCCCGGACTTTCGGCATGGAGTCTCTGTTCAGTCAGTGCGGAATCTACGCTCCTACCGGACAGCTCTACACCCCGGTCGACCGCGACCAGCTCATGTATTACAAAGAGGCCAAGGACGGTCAGCTGTTGCAGGAGGGGATCAACGAAGCCGGGGCCGGGGCCTCCTGGGTGGCCGCCGGAACCGCGTATTCGGTGTACGAACTGAACACCATTCCTTTTTACATTTTCTACTCCATGTTCGGCTTCCAGCGGATCGGCGATCTGATCTGGGCCGCTGCGGACAGCCGCTGCAAAGGATTCCTGATTGGCGGCACCGCCGGACGCACCACCCTGAACGGCGAAGGCCTCCAGCACGAGGACGGACACAGTCATGTGATCTCCTCCACCGTGCCGAACTGCAAAAGTTATGATCCGGCCTATGCCTACGAAATGGCCACGATTATCGAGGAGGGCATCCGGGAAATGTATTCAGAGGGCAAAGATGTGTTCTACTACATCACCGCCATGAACGAAAACTATGTGATGCCCCCGATGCCCAAAGGGGATCAGGTCAAAGAAGGTATCATCAAAGGCTGTTACAAGTTCAGCGGTCCGGAGGGCAAAAAGAAAGCCCAGGCCAACCTGCTCGGTTCCGGAACCATTCTCAACGAAGTGGTCAAGGCGGCGGAAATTCTCCGCGAGCAGTACAAAGTGGAAACCAACGTGTATTCCGTGACCAGCTACAAGTCCCTCACCGACGATGCCTGGGAATGTGACCGCTGGAATCTCCTGCATCCGGATGCGGATCCGAAAGTGCCTTATGTTCAGTCGCTGTTCGCGGGGGAGCCGGATGTGTTTATCGCCAGCTCTGACTATATGAAGACCCTGCCGGACACCCTGGCCCGCTGGATTCCGGGAACCCTGCAGACCCTGGGCACCAACGGTTTCGGACGCAGTGAAAGCCGTCAGGCGCTGCGGGATTTCTTCGAAGTCGACCGGAAATACGTGGTTTTGGCCACCCTGACCCTGCTGGTCAAGAAAGGTGAACTCAAAAAAGATGTGCTGAGCAAGGCCATCAAGGATCTCGGAATTGATTCCGAAAAACTGAACCCCCTGCAGGCATAATCGAAGGAGACGGAATCTATGGCTACTGAGATGAAAGTGCCCGCACTGGGCGAAGGCGTGGAAGGCGGTAAAGTTCTGTCCATCGAGGTCGCGGTCGGCGATTCGGTGACCGAAGGTCAGACCCTGTTTGAACTGGAAACCGGCAAAGCCACCGTGGAGGTTCCGGCCTCCGCGGACGGCGTGATCGAGTCCCTGAGCGTCAGCGAGGGAGATGAACTTTCGGTGGGAGATGTGTTTGGCACCCTGAGTGGAGGAGGCTCCGGCGCGGAAGCTCCGGCCACAGAGGAAGCTCCCGCGGAGGAGAGTGCGGAAGAGACCGCTGAGGCGGAAAGCCCGGAAGCGGAATCCGAAGAGGAATCCGGCGGAGAAGAGGAAGCCGCTGAGCAGGATATCATGGTTCCCGCGCTGGGCGAAGGCGTAGAGGGAGGCACGGTGGTGTCCATCTCCGTGGCCGCCGGCGATGAAGTCAGCGAAGGTCAGACCCTGTTCGAACTGGAAACCGGCAAAGCCACCGTGGAAGTCCCTGCTCCGGCAGCGGGAACCCTTCTCCGGCTTGATGTGGAGGAAGGCGCCGAGGTGAAAGTGGGCGACAAAGTGGGCGCTCTGCGCGGAAAAGGAGCGGCAAAGACTTCGAAACCCAAGGCCGAAAAGAAAACCGATCACGCTCAGACCCGTCACAGCGAATCTGCGCCTTCGAAGGCGGTACCGGTTTCTGAAGCCCCGGCCCCCTCTCTGTCCGCTGCGGACCGTCCGGAAAACTCTCCCGTGCCCGCCTCCCCTTCCGTGCGCAAATTCGCCCGGGAGATCGGAGTGGATATTCAGCAGGTGCCCGGCACCGGCCCCCGCGGACGCATTCAGATGCAGGATGTGAAAGCCTGGTCCAAACAGCTGCATCAGCAGAAATTCACCGGCGCATCGGCCGGAGCACCGGCGGTGGCGAAAAAAGTGCCTCTGCCCGATTTCGCAAAATTCGGGGACATCGAAAAAGAAAAGATGAACGCGATCCGCCGGATGACGGTGGAGCACATGGACAACTGCTGGAGCACCATTCCGCACGTCACCCAGTTTGACGAGGCCGACGTGACCGATCTCGAGGCCCTGCGTAAAAGTTTCCAGTCCAAGGCCGAAAAAGCCGGAACCAAGCTTACCATGACCGCCATGCTGATCAAAATCATGGGCTCCGCCCTCAAAGCGTTCCCCAACTTCAACGCCTCGATTGATGTGGAGAACGAAGAGATCATTTTCAAAAAGTATTACAATGTCGGCTGTGCAGTTGACACTCCGAAAGGACTGGTGGTTCCCGTGATCCGGGGCGTGGACGGTCTGAACATGATCGAAATCAGCAAAGAGCTCGGTGACATTGCCGGCAAAATGCGCGACGGAAAAATCAATCCGGCCATGCTGCAGGGCGGATGCATCACGCTTTCAAACCTGGGCGGTCTGAGTGGAAAACACTTCACCCCCATTGTGAACGGACCCGAAGTCGCCATTCTCGGCGTGGGCCGCGCCAGCATGAAACCCGTCTGGCAGGACGGCGAATTCGTGCCGCGTCTGTTGATGCCGCTTTCGCTCTCTTACGACCACAGGCTGATCGACGGTGCCGACGGCACCCGTTTCCTGCGCTGGATCGTGGATGCAATTGAACAACCCCTCCTCATCTCCCTCGAAGGATAAAAGAACTATGAGTAATGATACCTGTGAACTTGTCGTAATTGGTGGCGGCCCGGGCGGCTACCCCGCAGCTTTCTATGCAGCCGACCTCGGCATGAAAGTGACGGTGATCGACAAAGAGCTGAACCCCGGCGGGGTCTGCCTCTTCAAAGGATGTATCCCCTCCAAAGCACTGCTGCATGTGGCCAAACTGGTCAACGAGATGAAAGAGGCGCACGAGTGGGGCGTGAATATCGGATCGGTGGACATCGACCTCGACAAACTCCGCAGTTTCAAAGAGGGCGTGGTCAACAAGCTGACCGGCGGACTCGGAATGCTTTCCAAACAGCGCAATGTGG
>JBMTJR010000232.1:0-4048 GCA_049438565.1 Kiritimatiellia bacterium | reverse complement strand
CGGGTCACCCCGAATGACAACATCGCAAACAGCAGCATTTCCAGCTTGCGTTTGGGATGGGAGTCAAGAGGGGTACGCGGGGTGAGCATGAATGAGGAGGGGAAAAATGCTTAGTAAATGAATCCGTTTTTCTTGCAAGGAGGAAGCTTGGTTATGTGAGCTGCCGCACACGTCAGGCGTAGCTCGAAGAGCGGAGACTGATCCCTGCGGCAGAAGACCGGGGCAGGGATGCCCCCAATCCAGCTGGCGCTTCAACTTTCCCAGACCCGCAGTCCCTCCGGGGCCAGCAGGACAGGCAGCGACTGGTATCCCTGCTCCAGCAGCTGTTTTTCCAGTTTCCGTTTTTCGTAGAGATCCCCGGAGCAGAGAATGGCCACCGAGCCGCCGTCGCCGCCGGCGCCGTTGACCTTGCAGCCCATGGCATGGGCCGCCAGGGCCCTGCGGATGATCTCTTCAAAATCAGGACAGACCAAATCCGGATGCAGTGCCCGCTGGATCTCCGTGTTGGACTGAAACACTTCTCCCAAGGCTTTGAAATCCCCCGCCATCAGCGCCGCCGCCGCCTCTCCGGCCAATTCGCGCAGGCGGACCAGCCGCGGATCCATGGCCGGCCGTTCCCCGAGATCAGCAATCACTTTGCGGTGGATTTCCGAGGACTGATGCGGTTTGCCAATGTAGATCAGCAACAGCCGCTGTTCCAGCTCCCAGAGAATCTCCGGCGACGGACGCAGCGGATGGGCCACCGCCTGCGGATAGGCCGGCATCTCAATCAGATTGATCCCCCCCATCGCACTGGCCAGCTGATCCTGTACCCCGCACTCCAGCCCCAGATTCACGGTTTCCAGCCGGTGCGCCCAGGCCGCCACCTCCGCCGGAGGAAGTTTCCCCTCCGTCAGCGCGTCCAAAGCCCCGATCAGTGCCACCGATACCGCGGCGGAGGTGCCCATGGAGGCGCCCGGAGGTGCGGAGGAGTAAATATTCACCTCCAGCTGCACATTCTCCGGCAGCCGGATTTCAGACAGCGCGGCTTCGATCAGCGGATGTTTCCCCGGAGGAATCGAAGCGGGATCGATGCGGTAGGTTTCCTGATAATTTTCCGCCCGGACCATTACATCCGCAGCCGCGCCGTTCGGGTCCAGCACCCGGATCTGAACCTCCACCAGCGGAGAGACGGCGATATTGAAAATTTTTCCGGTTTCGGAAAACCAGGTATCCGTCCATCCCCCCACATCGCAGATTCGGGTGGGAGCCACCGCATGGATGGTGGTTCCGATCATGTGCGCAGGCTCTCCACATAGCGCGAAATACGCTGCACCGCAACCTCCAGTTCCCGCATGGAAGTGGCGTAACAGCAGCGGAGATGCCCCTCCCCGCAGGCCCCGAAGGCAGTACCCGGAACCGCAGCCACTTTCTCCGATTCCAGCAGCCCCAGGGCGAATTCTTTGGCGGAAATGCCCAGCTCCCGGACCTCCGGAAACATGTAAAAAGCTCCTTCCGGCAGACCGCAGGGCAGCCCCATCTCCACAAAAGAGGCATGCAGAAAATTCCGGCGCCGCCAGTACGACTCTTTCATCACCGCGATATCCTCCTCCGGATTTTTCAGTGCCTCGTAAGCCGCCTGCTGACTCATCACCGGGGCGCAGAGCATGGTGTACTGATGAATTTTCATCATCGCCTCTGTCAGCTCATGCGGAGCGCAGGCATAACCGATCCGCCAGCCGGTCATGGCCAGGGCCTTGGAGAATCCGTGCAGAAAAATACAGCGCTCCTTCATCCCCGGCATGGCCGCCACACTCAGGTGGGGACGGTCATAGGTCAGCTCCGCATAAATCTCGTCCGTGATCACAATCAGATCCTTCTCCACCGCCAGGGCTGCAATCTCCTTCACATCCTGGGCGCTCAGTCCGCCGCCGGTGGGATTGTTGGGAAAATTCAGCATCAGCACTTTGGTTTTCCCGGTGATGAGCGGACGCAGCTTCTCTGCCGTCACTTTGAATCCGTCGGAGGCATCCGTCTCCAGAATCACCGGTACCGCATGCGCCAGCTGAATCAGCGGACGGTAGGACACATAACAGGGTTCGTGATAAATCACCTCATCGCCGGGATTGCACAGGGCGCGGATGGCGAGATCCAGGGCCTCGCTAACCCCCACGGTGACCAGGATTTCCCGGTCGGGATGATACGACACGCCGAAGAACTTTTCCACATAACCGGAGATGGATTTCCGCAGCTTAGGCATCCCCAGATTGGAGGTGTAGCCCGTCTGACCCTGCTCCAGCGAGTAGATCGCCCCCTCGCGCACATGCCAGGGAGAGGAGAAATCAGGTTCTCCCACGCCCAGACTGATGACATCCTTCATCTGGGACACCACGTCAAAAAAGTCCCGGATCCCGGAACGGGGCAGGCCGGAGACCGTGGAGGAAAGCCGGTTACGGAGAGACTTGGAGTCGTTCGGTGTCATGAGTGAAATCCATCAGCACCCCATGGTGCTTATAAGTTTTGAGTCTGAAATGGGTGGCGGTACCGGTGACCCCGGAAATACTGGAGAGTTTTTCGCTGACAAAAGAGGCGACGATACGCAGGTCCGCCCCCTCCACAAACAGCATCAGGTCGTACTGACCCGACATCAGATACATGGAGCTGACCTCCGAAAACCGGGCCAGACGGGCCGCGATATGATCGAAGCCCCCTTCCCGCTCCGGCTGCACTTTGACTTCGATCACCGCCGTCACCGTGCTTCCGTCCAGCTTGTCCTCATTCACCACGGCCTGATACGCGCGGATCACTCCCTGTTTTTCCAGTTCCTCCATCTGCGCCGCGACCTCCTCGGGACTGAGCTGCAGCTGACGGGCCGCATCCTCCAGACTGATGCGGGCATTTTCTTTAAGAATGGCAAGTAAGTGATTCATAGGAAGATCTCCAAAAAGATGAAAGCCGGTCTATATCGGTGAAAGAGATTCAACACAAGTGCAAAAGCGGGAGCCCTGGCCCCGGGTTGCATGGAGTGTAATGATCCGTATTTCTTAGAACAGGTTATAGAAAACTTTTTACAACCCGTATTCACCACAGCTCCAGTTTTCGTCTCTTTTTCGTGCTCGTAATCGTAATCGAACCAAAAATGCCCCTTCGTGGCCAAATAATCCCGACCCCTATTGGAATACATTCTTAAGCCACAAGAGGGCACGAAAGATTTCTCCCCTAAAACCCCATTCTGAAACACAACCCACCCGGAGCGGGGCTTTAGGGGAAGGACCTTTCGCGCCCCTTCGTGGCTAGAACATTCCTCACCCCAAAACCGTCTGCCGTCCGCAGTAGATTCCCCCTCTCTTTCCCAAAAAGTTCTGTGATTCTCTCCCGCTAATTATTTGACCTCCCCGCTCCTTTCCCCCAAGTAAAAGAAGTCCAACTCCTCTTCTCTGCCCCTCATGAACTTTAAACGCTACGGAACCTCCTACCACCCTGTTCTGCACAATGCGGAAAATCTCCGTCAGGGCCTTCGGCTCGACGAAAGCCTCTGGGTCGCCACCTCCGCGCCGGTCTCCGCCTTCCGTATGGACCCGGAGTTTCTGCGCTGTCTCGACAGCGATCAGGATCTGCGCGTGAAATGCGGAGAACTCGAAGAAGCCGTCGAGTGGATGTTCTCTCTGCTCGACGACCTCTCCGGCGTGGACACAGCCTCCACCACCCTCCAGCTTTCCCACTTCCGGGCCGACTCCCCCGAAGCCCTCGAAATTCAAACCCAGCTCCGCCTCCTCTCCCCGGAAAATACTGCCTTCAGCCTCAAACAGATCCGCGACGGACGCAAACGCCTCGAAGCCAAACCGGTCAGCGAAACCGGCGTGGTCCTCCCCGATGCCGCCGACACCCCCGAAATCCGTCAGTTTCTTGAAGACCTGCTCCGGGTCATGGACGGCGCGGAGCACCCCTCGGGTCAGAAAGGCGTGACCCTCCCCCTCCTCGACCGCTTTCAGCAGCTCTCCGCCCAGCGCCTGGAATGGCTCGCCCGCCCCGAGCAGTGCGACGAACTGGACCGCTCCCTCATCCAGCC
>JBMTJR010000231.1:0-4063 GCA_049438565.1 Kiritimatiellia bacterium | reverse complement strand
TTTCATGGCCCAGCGGGCGCTGACGTTTCCCGTGGTGATCAAACCGGATATCGGGCAGCGGGGGGACCGGGTGGTGATCGCCAAATCCACGGAGGACGTGGAAAAAGCACTGCGGAACGCGGAATCCGACTTTCTGGTGCAGGAATATATTCCCGGGGAGGAATTCGGCGTCTTTTACATCCGGCATCCTAATGAGTCCCGGGGCAGAATTTTCGCCATTACCCGCAAAACATTTCCGGTGGTGGTCGGGGACGGAGTGAAGAATCTGGAGGAACTGATCCTCCGGCATCCCCGCGCGGTGTGTCAGGCGGAAACCCATTTCCGCCGTTTGCAAAACCGGCTGTTTGAAGTGCCGGAAGCGGGTGAATCGGTACAGCTCACCGATCTGGGCAATCATTGTCAGGGTACCTGTTTTGAGGATGGCATGTCTCTGCTGACACCGGAACTGGAGCAGCGGGTGGAGCAGATCAGCCGGTCCATTCCCGGCTTTTATTTCGGCCGCTACGATCTGATTGCTCCGGACGTGGAGGCCTTTCAGCGGGGGGAAGGGCTGAAGGTGATTGAGCTCAATGGCGTATCCAGCGAGGCCACCAGCATGTATGATCCCCGCCGGGGCTATGTCCATATGCTGCGCACCCTGATGTATCAGTGGCGGACCGCCTCGGCCATCGGACTGGAACTCCAGCGTCAGGGACATCCCCGCATGACGCTGCGGGAACTGATGCGGGGCTACGATACCTATCTGCGCCGCGAAAACCGCCGCCGCTTTCTGCAGGCCCGCCTGAAAAAATCAAAATCCTGACCGCCCAAGGGTCACGGAGAGGAGGATTCTTCTCCCGGGCTGCGCTTTTTCAGCTCTGCGGATAAAATCCATTCCAGCAGGGCATCCGGAGACAGACGGCGCATCCACGCGCCCAGATGGGCGGGCAGGGTCACCGGATAGCGGCGGCGGGGATGTCGGGATGTCAGCGCGTGGGCAATTTTCCGGGCCACCGCCTCCGGGGGCAGCGAAAAAGGTTTGGGTTCACTTCGCTGCGCCCGCCGGTTCAGCTCCCGCGCATAGAGGGCGGAAAACCGGGAGTCGCGGTCGGAAAAATCATGCCCGGTATGGGTCAGCGCGTTTTTGCTGAAACGGGTTTCGATGGGACCGGGTTCGATCAGAGAGAGCTTCACACCGGTGCCCCGCAGTTCGACCCGCTGTGCATCCGCCATGGCCTCCACGGCAAATTTGCTGGCGGAATAGATTCCCATAAAGGGCAGGGCGATCCGTCCCACCACACTGGAGACGTGAACGATCCGGCCGGACCCCCTCTGAATCATGCAGGGAAGCACGCAGTTTGTGAGATGCTGCAGCCCCACCACGTTCACCTCAAACTGACGGCGCATGGCCTCCGGAGACAAATCCTCCAGCGCGCCGGGCTGTCCGTAGCCGGCATTGTTCACCAGCCCGTCGAGTTGCTGATCACAAAGCCGGAGCACTTTTTCAGCTGCGGATTCGATGGAGGCGGAGAGGCTCATGTCCATTTCCACCGCCTCGAAACCGGCGGCCGAGAGTTCGTCCAGATCCTCCGCTTTGCGGGCGCAGGCAAACACCCGCCAGCCCAGATTTTTCATATGAACCGCTGCGGCGCGTCCGATGCCGGAGGAAGTGCCGGTGATCAAAACAGATGGAGACTGAATCATGATTGCAATATGTCCGCTTTCGTGGAATTGTCGAGTGGCGAACTCAAGTTATGAAATCGCGGATCCGAATTTCCGGGAGAGACCACCAATGAATCCAACCGACCCTGCACCCGCCGACAATCCCAAACTGCTGCAATGGGTGGAGGAGATTCGAAGCATGTGCCGGCCGGATCAGGTGGTCTGGTGTGATGGATCGGACGCGGAATTCAAAAACACCGCCCAGGCCATGGTGGATACGGGCAGCGCGATCTGGCTGAATCCGGAGAAGCGGCCGGGTTCCCTGTACGTCCGTTCGGATCCGGCGGATGTGGCGCGGGTCGAGGACCGCACCTTTATCTGTTCCGCCACCCCGGAAGAGGCGGGCCCCACCAACAACTGGAGAGATCCGGAGGAGATAAAAGCCATGCTCCGCGGATTGTTCGACGGCTGTATGCGGGGGAGGGTGATGTACGTGATTCCTTACTCCATGGGCCCCGTGGGCAGCCCTATTGCCAAAATCGGATTTGAGATCACCGACAGTCCCTACGTGGTCTGCAATATGCACATGATGGCCCGGGTGGGAAGCCGGGTGCTGGAGGTGCTGGGCGGGAGTGAGGATTTTGTCCGCGGACTGCATTCGGTCGGCTTTCCGCTGACCAGTCCCAAACAGGCCGATCTCGCCTGGCCCTGCAACGCCGAAAACAAATACATCTGTCATTTTCCGGACAGCCGCGAAATCTGGTCCTACGGTTCCGGATACGGAGGCAATGCGCTGCTGGGTAAAAAGTGTCACGCCTTAAGAATAGCCTCGGTGCAGGCCCGGGACGAAGGATGGATGGCCGAGCATATGCTGATTCTCAAACTGACCTCCCCGGAAGGCGTGGTGAAATATGTGAGCGCGGCTTTTCCCAGCGCCTGCGGAAAAACGAATCTGGCCATGATGAATCCCACGCTCCCCGGATGGAAGATCGAAACCATTGGCGATGACATTGCCTGGATGAAATTCGATGAGAACGGGCGGCTGGTGGCGATCAATCCCGAGGCCGGATTTTTCGGGGTTGCGCCCGGAACCAGTTTTCAATCCAATCCGAATGCCATGCGCAGTGTGGAGTCCAACGCCATTTTCACCAACTGTGCGCTGACCAAAGACGGGGATGTCTGGTGGGAGGATATGGGAGTGGAGGTGGAGGCGCTGACCGACTGGCTGCGGCGTCCCTGGACTCCCGGCAGTGGACGCAGCGCGGCCCATCCCAATGCCCGTTTCACGGCCCGGGCCTGTCAGTGTCCGGTGATTGCGGATGAATGGGAGGACCCCGCCGGCGTACCGATCAGCGCCATCCTGTTCGGAGGCCGCCGCGCCACGGCGCAGCCGCTGATCACGGAGGCGCTGGACTGGAATCACGGGACCTTTCTGGGCGCGATGATGGCCTCGGAAAAAACCGCCGCGGCTGCCGGGGTGGTCGGGGAGTTGCGGCGGGATCCCATGGCCATGCTGCCATTCTGCGGATATCACATGGGGGATTATTTTGCCCACTGGCTCCGCATGGGGGAAAAGGCAGCTTCGCAGATGCCGAAAATCTTTTATGTGAACTGGTTCCGGAAAAGTGAGGACGGACGCTGGCTGTGGCCGGGATTTGGAGAAAACAGCCGGGTGCTCAAATGGATCTTTGAACGCTGCGAGGGAACAGCAGAGGCGGTTCCCACGCCTTTGGGACTCGGACCGGCCCCTGGATCTCTGGATGTGGAGGGGCTGGACGTGCAGCCGGAGGATCTGGAGGAACTGCTTTCCGTTGACCAGGATCTCTGGCGCAGTGAACTGCCCTCGATCCGTGAACATCTGGCCCGTTTCGGAGACCGGCTGCCTCCGGAACTGATTCGTCAGGCGGATGCGCTTGAGGCCCGCCTGCAGCCCTGAGGAGTATCTCCAGCTGGACGCGGGGCGTCCCGCCCCGGTCTTCTGCCGCAAGGATTCCTCATCAATATGAGCGTTATCTTTATGCAGTGAAATTTATATTGCGCCTCCTTTGAGAGTCGACTACGATATTTCCGAACCCCAAGGAGGAATGATGAAACGTTTCAAGATTGTTGTTTTACTGAGTCTGTTCACTTTCGGCGCCGCTGCCTATGCTCAGACTGCCACCGACATTGTGACCGAAGCCTATGAGGATGTGCTGGGCCGCAAACCCGATGCGGAGGGAATGCGCGAATTCCGCAGCAAAGTCATTGAAAACGACTGGACCGCGGAGGACGTCCGGAACGCATTGCGCAAGAGCGATGAGTATGCGGACAAAATCATTCAGCAGGCTTTTCAGGATATTCTGGGGCGCAAAGCGGACAAGGGTGCTTTGGAAACCTATCGGGCACGGATCCGCAAAGGATGGACGGAAAAGGATCTGCGGAA
>JBMTJR010000230.1:0-4071 GCA_049438565.1 Kiritimatiellia bacterium | reverse complement strand
CGGCGCGGGATCCAGGAACAGCGAGGTGATCTGTCCGCCCGCATCAAAGGTCATTTCTCCGGTCAGCACCAGCGTCAGCTTGTCTCCGGGAGACGGCGGCAGACGGTTCAGCTCCAGATCAGCCACCCCCTCCAGCACTTTCAGCGTCCAGACATAGGGAGTGTTTTTCGAGAATGGAAGGGGGTCTGTATAGGCGGCAGAAGTGACCGGCAGCAGCCATTCCCGGGGCGGATCGTATTTCAGACCGGGTTCGGGAAAAATGCGGCTGAGATCCAGCGGTGCGGAATCGATCAGCGAAAGCGGGCTTTGCAGGGGGGGGCGGACATTGTTTGAATTGGGTCGGATGGCACCGGAAAATCCCAGCGAAGAAGGGAGAGAGAACAGCGTGGGCGACCAGGTGCGCGCATCCAGATTCGGATATGCAAACAGGCGCACACTGCGGGGTTCCGGAGCGGGAACCGGACGGGG
Organism: Kiritimatiellia bacterium; assembly: GCA_049438565.1. Classification (GTDB taxonomy): domain Bacteria; phylum Verrucomicrobiota; class Kiritimatiellia; order SS1-B-03-39; family UBA6053; genus UBA6053. The sequence continues at coordinate 3,603 of JBMTJR010000230.1, read as the reverse complement.
TTGAGGAAAGACCAGCCAGAGGGCGTGGACCATCAGCGTCAAAGAAACCGCCAGCAGAGGAAGCCCCCAGGAAGGGAAGCGGGGTTTACCAATAGGAAATCGGCCCGCCATAGGTTTACAAAGCTCCTCCGGGATCCCGGCCCCGGGTGGCCAGCGCAATATTCTCGATCCCGATGCGGTTGGCTTGACCGACCACGCGCATCTGCACGGCCACCGTCACAGATTCATCCGCCTCAATCACCAGAGGGAGATCCGGATTTTCAATCCGTGCCCGCTCCAGGGCCCGGGGAAGATCCTCCAGAGTCGTCCGTTTATCATTGAAGAAAACCAGGCCGTTCCGGGTAAGGGTCACCACCATCGCGTTCATTTGAAATCCCTGACTTTGTTCGGAGACAGGCAGTGTAATCTCTATGCCCGGCCTGGTGACATACGAGGAGCTGATCATAAAAAATAACAGAACGAGCAGGACCACATCCACCATTGCAGCGGGTTCAATAGAGGGCGGGAATCTCCGTCCGCGGCTCATGAAACGGCGGCGGAGACTGTTCAGCTGACGGTAATGCGCGATATCCGAATGCTTCATATCCGGCCTTAGTCCTTGCCGAGGATTTTGCGGTTGGACTGAAGAAAGGCCAACACATCAGAGGCGGCAAACTCCATGTCCATGACCAAAGACTCAATGCGGCTGACCAACAAATTGTAAGCGGCATAGATAGGCATCGAAATGGTCAGACCCGTGGCAGTGGTCAGCAGAGCCTGCCAGAGATGCGCGGCCAAGTCCCCTGAATCGGCCAAGGGTGCCTGCGCATGCATTTCCTGCAAGGCTCCCATCATGGAAAGCACAGTGCCCAGCAGCCCCAGCATTGGCGCCAGCTTTCCCAGCGTTGCCAAAAGATTCAGCCGGTGTTCCAGCCGGGGAATTTCTGAAATTCCCGCCTGTTGAATGGCTTTGGCAATTTCCTCCGGAGGTTCATCCACTTTCAGCAGTGCGGCACGGACCAGTTGGGCCACCGGACCCGGCGTATCCTCACAGTTGCTCACCGCCTCCACAGTGTTGCCACGGCGCAGGACGTTGTAGAGTCCGGTCAAAAAGTCATTGGTGTCAATCTGAGCCCGGTGCAGTTCAAAAAGCTTGTTCAGGAAGATGGCCAGGGCAAGCAGGCTCACCCCGAACAACACCCACATGACCGGCCCACCCTGAATTAGGTTTTCATACATGATTCATCTCCTGAGTTAAAATAGGATCCGTTGTTCCCGGCGCAAAGCCTCAATCCGGCGCGCACCTTCATCCGCCTGGGGCAACCCGGAATCGCGGAGTTTCTCATAAATCTTGATCGCGTTCCGGTATTCCGCCGACTGTTCATAGGACTGCGCCACATCCATGACCGCCCGTAAAAACCAGGTGGCGGCGTCACTGCCCACCACATTCCGGTGCAACATATATTGCTGGATCATTTTTTCCAACTGTCTTCGGGCCTCCTCAGCCCGGTCCAGCGCATTCAGTGTGCGTCCCACCTTGTACATGGCCTGCAGACGGAGTTCCATTCCCGCCTCTTTGGACTCCTCGACCAATTTGTAGGAATTGAGCGCCTCAAGATACCGGCTGGAATCACGTTCGCCCAGGGTATACTGGCAGTCCCCCATACGTCCGCGGGCGGCATAAACAAGATAAGAATCCGGATGCAGACGAATGAGCTGGTCAAAAACCAGAATCGCCTCGTCGAAACGGCCCTGTTCCGTAAGCACATCCCCCATATAAAACAATACGTCCGCCGCAAAAGGGGCGGCGGGATCCAGTTCCCGGGCGGCGGAGAATTCTGTCAGAGCCTGTTCAGGTTTTTTGTCGGCCATCAGGGCGCGGCCCGCAAGATAATGCGCTTTGGCACGGAGCGGGTTGGGATTGTCCGCTGAGGTAAGAATTTGAAATGACTCGGCGGCCAGCGGATATTCTCCGCGGTTAAAAGCCACCTCCGCCAACCAGAAACGGACCTCGTTGGCATAGGGGGATTTGGGATATTTTTTCAGAAACTCACGTCCCACTCTCCGGGCGGCTTCATCCTCACCCATGAGATAATGTGTCCAACCGGTCAGAGACTGGGCCTGTTCAACCCGGGGATGTTCCGGGAACCGCTCACTGACCTCCTTGAATTGCCGCAAAGCCAGGTCAAACAGACCCAGCCGATAGGCGGTAATTCCTTTGTCTGTCATCGCATCGGCGACAAAATCGCCCTCGGGGTACAGCTCCAAGTAACTGTCATAAACTCCGAGGGCCTGTTCAGGGCGCTGACTTTTCTGCAGGAGAATCGCCTGTTGAATCAATGCTTTCTCGGCAAAGGGACTTTCCGGATACCTCAGACGGACCCGGCGAAGCACGTTCAGGGCTTCATTCAATGATCCGCTTTCCGCAATCGCGGCAGACATTTGAATCAGAACCTGGGGGACCCTGGCATGCTCCGGATACGAATCCAAAAATAGCCGATATCTCTCCACCGCCACCGGAAAATTTCTCTGGGCAAGGGCCATATCGCCCGATTTCACCAGCATCGCCAACCTCAGTTCGGAATCCACCGGCGCGTCCTTATAAACTTTTTCATAAAGCAATTCCGCTTTGCGATACTCGGAGAGCTGCTCATGGGCAGACGCCAGTGCCGTCTCGGCCTCGCGAAGTCCCTCAGGATCCGTAAACACAGAGAGATACGTTTTACAGGCATCCTTCACATCATCAAAGGCTTCCAAATCCATATTTGTTCGAATCAGAAACAATTGAACCCGTGCGATCTCGACCTGATCCCCGCGGGTGGCGATCAGCTGTTGAAGTTCATTCCGGGCGGTCTCCAATTCACCGCCGCGAATCAGATTTTGAGCCCGCAAGGCTTTCAGCCTCGTATTTTCAATGGGATCCTTGATCAATTTCTCGAATGCGCTGAGGTAAGCGGCTGCTTCAAGGTAGGCTCCCTCTTTTTCAAGCAACCGAATAAAGACCGGATAGACTTCTGGCTCCAGGCTGGCATGCAACCCTTTGCCGGAACTGAGCGTTTGCAAATAAATGCGGGCCTGGGGGATATTTTCTGTTTCGAGTGCATGCCGGGCAAGTTGCAGGAGAGCCTGCTGAGTTGGCATCAAGGCAAACTCTCCCTCTGCCAATCGCTTCCAGATCAGAAGGGCATCAGAGATTTGACCCGACTGGTAAAAAAATTCCGCGACATCCAGTTGAAAAACTGCGGGAAGATCCCCGATTTCATTATCGCCCTTCAGCAAAGAGATTCCCTCATGATATTTTTCCTGCATCATCAGACTTCTGGCCTGCAACCGTTTCCGCTGAAGATCCAGAGCACCGGAAAGGATGGGAAGCTCGCGAAGAATCTCATCCGCTGCATCATATTTGGTTCTCAACAGTTCAATATCTGCCCGAATCAGTAAACTCTCTGCAAGATCGGACCCATTGGGAGCCTGAGGCAATTGATCCAGCAATGCCAGCGCTTCATCCAGTTTCCCTTGGGCAACAAATACTTTTGCCAGCCCCAGAGAAGCCCGGAAACGAAGAACCGGGTCCCTACTTTGATTCAATACTTCCGTATACTCCGCCTTCGCGAGCAAATTCAA
>JBMTJR010000229.1:0-4099 GCA_049438565.1 Kiritimatiellia bacterium | reverse complement strand
CGGCGATGAAGCGGGGTGAGGAGGATCTGAATGAATCCATTGAAAACTCGCTTTCCGAGAGTTTTATCAACCGCTTCAAAATTTTGGCCGAAGAACAACTGGAAGTCCGGGAGAATCTGAACCGGATTCTTCCGGAGACAATTGGTCTGCCCCTGGATAATCTGCCCGAAGCTCTGCGGCTGAAAATCACGGAGTCCGCACAGCAACAGGCGGACATTTTCCGGGAGAGCCGCTATATTTATGATGATCTCGAGGGATTCTACCGCCGGACCCAGAAGCCGGAACTCCAGCAGGTCACCGATGAAATGACCGGGGAGCGTTATACCGAGCGCCTTCCGGAACTGGAGTCGCTGATCCGGATGAACAGTCTGGGGCGCACCTCGGTGGAGGCCACAGAATGGAACCGCCTGTTTCTTTCCTGGGCCGACAAACTGTCCAAGGATGCCGGGGACGGCGGGGGCGGTGAAGGTGGTGGCGGCGGCGGCGGGGATGAGGAGGGCGAATCTTTGGAAACCATGATTGCCCTGATCCGGGCCCGTGAACAGCAGGAGAAGCTGCGCCGCCATACCCGGGAGCTGAACGAGTCTTATCCGGAAAATCTTCAAATCGACAGAGACGCGCGGTTGTTGTCCGACCGTCAGTATGAATTGGCCCAGACTTTAATTCCGCTGGAAAACCGGGTGGTGAAGGCGGAAACCAAGCAGCTGGTCAGTCTGGCCTCCGGAGAAATGATGAACGTCGGCGTCCTGTTGCGTCAATCCGTTACCGGTCAGGAGAGCCTGAACATTCAAACGGCGGTGATTGAGCGGTTGGCGGAAGCCCTGGACCAGAGTATGGGAGGAGGAGAGCCTCCACCGGAGGGAGAAGAACCATCCCCGCAACAGAACTCCGCAGCCATAGTGCAGGCGATCATGCAGATGATGCAGCAGGCCGGCGCGGGCGGAGGACCTCCCGGAACCGCAGGCGGCGAGGGTTCCACCGGATTTGGAGATCCCGGCAGGGGAGAGATTTCCGGAGCCTCCTCTTCCTCCTCAGGAGGGCGTTCTGAATCCGGCGGCCGGGCCGCAGCCAGTGATCCCGGAAATTGGCCGGGCCGGTATCGTGGAATGATGCAAAGTTATTTTGATGCCATGGAGGATGCGGAATGAGAAAGCTGTTTATCGGAATTCTGGTGCTGCATCTCGGAGGGGCCTGGGGCCAGTCACCGGGAAGCGGTTTGCAGATTGGCCGGGAAATCCCCGAGGAACTGGAGGATTTCTATCGGAAAGGTCTCGTCTATCTGGCGGAAAGTCAGACGGCTCAGGGAAACTGGACTGACAACCATGGACAAGAGCCCGGGGTGGTGGGGGCGGTGCTGCTGGCCTTTCTGGCCAGTGGGGAGGATCCCAATTACGGACCTTATCGCGTGGTGATTCGCAGAGGGGTGGACTTTATTCTTACGCAGCAGGATTCACGAACCGGATATATCGGCAATTCGATGTATAATCATGGATTCGCCACCCTGGCGCTGGCAGAGCTTTACGGACACTTGCAGGAGCCCGATTTGGGGGAGCCGTTGCAGAAAGCGGTAGAGCTGATTCTGGAGTCCCAGGCGCAGAACCCTCTGGGAGCCTGGCGGTACACTCCGGTTTCCAAAGACGCGGACACCACGCTTTCCGGAGCACAGATGGTGGCGCTCTTTGCAGCCAAAAATGCCGGATACCCTGTGCCTGACAAGGCGTTTGAACGGGGACTCGCGTTTTACCGGTCAATGACCGGAAATGACGGAGGCGTGGGATACAGCGGGGGCCCCAACTCCGGAAATACCGTACGCTCCGCGATCAGCAGTCTGGTGCACAGTCTTTTTGATGACTATGAATCCCAGACTTCGCAGAGGAATTTTCAGTACATCCGGGAAAGCAAAGATCAGACTAACTGGAACTACCCTTATTACCAGTTTTATTATCTGTCGCAGGCCCTTTTCCAGGGGGACATGAACGAATGGCAGCTGTGGAACCAGAACACGATCCGGGTGTTTTCCGCAACCCAGACCGCCAATGGCTCCTGGAATGGTCCGCAGGGGAGCACATTTTCCACTGCGGCCGCGCTGCTCACGATGGCGTTGAATTATCGACTGATGCCCATCTATGAACGGTAAACTGCTTGGAATTCTGTTTGCGGTCGCTCTTGGGAGCTTCCGTTCGGTATCCGCAGAAGTAGAGATCCTTACCCGGAATGAGGACCGGATTACCGGAAAGTCATCCGCTCTCCAGAAGGATTCATGGATCGTACAACCCTATTGGGTGGATCACCCCCTGCGTCTCCCATTTGATCAGGTGAAAAGTTTCCGCCAACTGGATGTCCCTGAACCGGAATCCGGCAGAATGCGGGTCCGTTTTCCATCCGGGGAAGCCCTGCAACTTTTGTCCCTGGATTATGATGGCAACCAGTTTCTGGCTGATTTCGGCTGGGGACCCGTCGTGCTGCCCCGGTCCGCAGCGCAGCGGAACGATTTTCTGGATCCGCTGGGGCTCCGTTATGACGGGCCCCGACTGACAGATCCTGAATCCGGCCGGGAGTTCAGAACCCCGGTGATTCTTCCCGCTCCCAACAGACAGTGGACGGCGCAGAACCTCGCGCTTCCGGAGAAATTTCTGCTGGAAATAGAAATGATCCTGCCGGAACAAGGAGACTTTTCCTACCAGATTGGGCTGATCGACGGCAGGAGACTGGAGCAGGGGAATCTCCTGCTCGAAATGTCACAGGACCGCTCAGCCATGCTGTGGTTTTTAAATCAGAATCCGCAACCGACGAAGATCCAAAACCTTCCGGAGCTCCTCGATCCAGAAAACCGTTTTCAGGAGATTCAAATTTATGCGGATCTGCCCGGGAAAAAACTCATCTGTTTTCTGAATGGCGAACCCCTGCATGAATTTTCCGGGGCGGAGGTCGGGCCTTTGTCTGTCGAACAGCCGGCTGCGCTGAATTTCCGTTATGGGGCTGGAAGAGGAGCCCTGGTGATCAACCGGCTGCGGGTGCTTCCGTGGTCCGGAGAATCTCCCGGGACTGTGACTTCCCGCTTGCAGGATTTGCTTCAGCTCAAGGACGGACGGGTTCGAACAGGAACTCTTCGGGCTCTGAACGCGGAGTCTGTGAAATTTGAGTCCCTCGAAACGAATTCTGTGGAAACCTATAAAGTTTCTGAACTTTATGCCCTGCGGCCCGGGAGCCTCCCTTCCGATATTCCCGTCACTGCAAATCCTTTGAAAAATCCCGGAACATTGCTGCTTCGGGGAAATTCAAGGCCTTTACGGGTGAGCTTTGGCGGGTTGAAAGAGGGAATGCTTCCGGTCGGAATCGGAGAGGGAGCCGCTTTCTTTCAGCTCCCGGTACCGGTCGGGAACATCCAATGGCTCCGCCGGGAGATTCCGGAGATTTCTCCCCGTACCGGCACCCGTCTGATCCTGCTGAATGGGGACCGCATCACCGGCATCTATTCAGGACAACAACGCGAAAAGGTTCTGTTCAGAATGGAAAATCAGGATTCCCCTCTCTCCATTCACGGAAAATATATTCACACTCTGGACTTCGGTCCCGCTGCGCTTCCTGACCCGGGGGGCTGGCGGGTGGAACTGAGTGAGGATCAGTTTTTCCATGCGGAATCTTTCATGGCGGATGCGGAAACAGTGACCTTTCAGACCCAGTGGGCTGAGAGCCTGCGGATCGACAAAGCCTACCTGAAAATGATTCAAAAAAATCCGGAGCCTGAGGAGGTGGTGTATCATGGACCGGTCGATCCGGAAAAATGGTTCTGGGCTGTGGACAAACGCTTTGATGCTCCTGATCCCACCCGGCCATTTCTCCCGACCTCGGATGGATGGCTGTTGCGCAAACCCGGACGGGCATACACGATGTTACCCAGAACGAACAAAAATTTTTCCTGCAGGGTGCGGCTGAAAATCGCAGGAAATGTGGATGAACGGAGCGCAGCGTTGTCTGTGTACGGAGTCTCAAGACAAAACCTTTTTGCCCACGGGGGAATAGGAGATTTTCAGGTGCGGATCAGCGGTGATGACCTCCTGCTGATTCGGGACATCCGCAGAGGACGGATTGACTGGGG
>JBMTJR010000228.1:0-4101 GCA_049438565.1 Kiritimatiellia bacterium | reverse complement strand
GACCCAAAGCTGGATTTCCCGCCCGCCATGATCAATCCGCCCCCCTGCTCCATCACATAGAAAGGAATTTGCTGCAGAAAAGACTCCGGAAGATCTGCAGCGTGCACATTATGAATCCACAACAGCCCCACCCCGCTCAGACTTCCGGGACCCAGCCTGGAAAAGTCGGTGAGATGCTCCACCTCCTCCCCCGCATCCCGCAAGCGCCCGGCCAGAGGATCGTCCACATAAGCACTCAGCAAAAGCACCCGGGAGGAACCGCCCGCCTCCACCCAGTGGATCTGCCGGTTGTTCTCCACGAAACGGTCGCGCTCCCCGGCAATCCGCACCTCAAACTTTGCCGACCCGGCTTTTTCCATGCGGACGGTCCATTTCACCCGGGCTTCTCCCCGTTGAAATGAAATCTGCTGACGGTTCAGCTCGATGCCGTCCCGGAGCAGCTTCACTTCCGCCCCCGCACCCGAAGGACCGCGCAATCGGGCCTCCACCAGAAAAGGTTCCCCCCGCCCCACGCGCAGCGGAGCCTCCACCGCCTGCACCCGGAGATCCTCCCCGGATTCCGACAGGGTCAGACGCAAATCCAGAGGAACGCCCTCCTGCAGCAGACGCTCCGCAGTCTGATCCAGCGGCTCGGTGGCAAAACCGTCTGACACCAAAAGCAAACGTGCATTCCGGTTCTGCCGCATCCGCGACAAACTGTACTGCAGGGCATTGCCGATCCGGGAGCTGTCTTTCCTACCGCCCAGCACCGCCGCAGCCAGAGGATCCCGCAGCACCGCCTCCTCCGCAAAATCCACAAAAAAGATTTCGTCCTCCGGGCCCATCCCCTGTTGAAGCAGCGGTTCCAACTCCGCCATGCCGGGGCGCACCTGCTCCTGAGCGGAAAGAGAAAGATCCTGCAGCACCCAAAGATCCAGCCCCGGCGAAGTCCGGTTCAGCATCGGATCCGCCCAGGCCATCAGCAACAAAAGCATCACTCCCGCCCTCAAAGGCCTCCACAGCGCCGCCCGGGGCAGCCACCAACCCCCCAGCCCCCACAAAGGAAGCAGCAAAAATGCCTCAGGATGCGCAAACTCGATCATGAAGCGGGATCCGCAGATTGCGCAGATGTTCGCAGATTGTGGACAAAGCGTTTATGTTGAAGGCTTGGGCAACCAAAATTGAGTAACAGGGCCCGTTGGAGGCCGGTGGCCTTGAGATAGTTGATGACCTGTGCCTCTTCCACACCGGACAGTTTTTGCAGGGCCTTCAGTTCCACAATCACTTCACCGAAACATACGAAATCCGCCTGATACTCGGCGATGTTTTCCCCACGATATGAAACCTGCAGACGTTTCTCTCTTTCAAACGGCACGCCACAAAGATGAAACTCCCTTGCCAAAGCCGCCTGATACACCGCTTCCAGAAATCCATGACCCAGCTCACGGTGTACCGCCATCGCAGCGCCAATGATGGCGTAAGTCTGTTCATCCCTCCTGTCAGAAACACTATGCTTATCCAAATTCATCCTCTTTTCCCTCCAAAATCCAATATGTACACTTGCTTGATCCACAGATTGCGCACAAAAAAACCAACCTGCAACTCATAAAATCAGGGTAAATCTGCGGAAATAACCAGCATCCACAGATTACGCCGACTAAGTCCCCCCAACAAAAAAATCTGCGCCCATCTGCGAAATCTGCGGATAAAAACAGAATCCACAGATTACACCGGTTTCCGCGGATTGAATCCTTCCCAACAAAAAATCTGCGCCCATCTGCGAAATCTGCGGAAAAAACCAGAATCCACAGATTACACCGATTTCTGCGGATTGAATCATCCGCCGCTGCGGTTTTCGCTCCACCATCCGAGGATCAGGGCGAGGCTAAGGAGGATGAACCAGAGGGGGCGCAGAAAATCGGTTTCGCTGTTGCGGGTGCGCTGTTGGAGGACCACGGACCCGGGCAGCGGCAGGGGCCGGGCATTCTGAAAATTTCCCTCCGCCACATCCCCCACAAACACGCCGGCCCGCAAAAGGACCTCCTCTTCCCGCATCACCTGAAAATATCCCGGACGCTCGGGAGCCAGGCGCTGTTGCAGGGTTCCGGAGCTCAGCGTTCCGCCGAGATCCTCATGCTGAAAAGTCAGAGACGCCGTGTCCGGAGGAAGTCCGGGCAGTTGCTGACGGGTCTCCAGTGGCAACTGAGTCCGCGCGGGTATCCGGTCCTGCTGCTCCTGGACAAATCGGTGCAGCATGAGGAGCAAAGCCGGAAAACGGGCGGCGTTGCTGCGCGTCTCCCGGAAATTGAGCAGCAGTCGGGTTCCCGAGGGGAAGCGCCGTCGAATCACCAGCGGCTCCTCCCCCATCCAGAGTTCCACGCGGTCGCCGGGACGCAGTTCAAATCCCTTCCCGGGCAGACCCAGAAATCCGTCCCAGCGCAGTTCCGCCGCGATTCCTTCGGCATCGGGCACCGGCGTCTGATAGCTCCCGGCTGGCTCTCCGGGAAGAAACCAGACCTCCGCCGGAGCGGCAGGCGTTTCATTCGGGGGCAGACCTTCATTCCAGCTGAGAAAGGCGGGACTGCCGACCCGGGCGCCCGGCAGGGTCTGCATGAGTTTTTGCACCCATTCTTTTGATTCAGGTTCCGGAAAGTTCAGGGCATAGGTCAGGGACTTGCGGACCGTGGGCACAAAGGGCAGCACATTGTCCGCCGGATAGGCATCTGCGGGAAGCTCCAGTTTTCCCCGGACAAAGCTTTCCGGCAGAGGCCCGCGCAGTGTGTGCAGACTTCCGGGCTCCAGTGTCAGACGCTGTTCCTGCGGAACCCCGTCATCAAATTGGATTCGGAGGGTCCGGTCAACCGGCTGCGGACCCAAATGAATCAGAGTCGCTTCCCACTCGGTTTCCGAAATTTCTATGCCGGTAAACCCGGTATTTTCCAGCGGACGACCCACCGAGAGCGGGATGACGCCCAACGGCAGTTCCGGCGGAACATGATCCGTGAGAAAAATCACCAGCCCTTCCGGTCCCACCAGTTGCCGGGCCCGTTCCAGAGAGAGGCGCGGAGAGTGCGGACCACTCCAGGGCTGGAAATCCGGCAGGGCCTCCAGCAGTTCACGGGCATCCACTCCCCGGGCCAGCGCGGGCCGGGCCGGATCGGAAAGTTCGAGCCACCACTCGGTGCTTCCGGCACTGCGCGTCAGACGTTCTGTGAGTTCCTCCAGCGCTGCGGTCCATTCCTCCTGAAATGCCTGCATCGAAACAGTGGCATCCAGCACCACCGCCACCGACTGCACGGAATCCGGTTTGAGCCACATCGGTCTGGAAAGCAGCAGGGTGAGCAACAGCACGGACAACAATTGCATCCAGAGCTGCAATCCCGTGCGCAGGTACTGGAATACGGCACCGGATTTGGTTTCTTCCGGCAGAAGCTCCAGCAGGAAGAGGGTGCTGATTTCCTCCTGTCGGTTGCGGCTTTGCAGAAAATGCAGCCACAGGATCAGCGGCAGTCCCAGCAGGCCCCAGAGTGCGGTCGGATTGGCAAAACTCAGCCCCATGTCTCCACCACTCCCTGTGTGAGACTTTCCTGTTCCAGCGCCCGAGCCAGATCCCTCTCACAGGGAACGCGGGCCAACCGCACCCGGTAGCGCCGACTGCTGTCCTGCCAGGAGGCAAGATGGCGAGCGTAAGCCTGACGATAGCGCTCCAGCAGGCCCGGGTCCACCCGCTGACGCCGGGAACGCCGGGTCTCGCAGTCCAGCAGCTCCATATTTCCGTTCCAGTTTGGATTTTCCTCCTGGGCCAGATAAGGAGCCAGAATCATGCCTCTTCCTTTGCCGGCACTCAGAAAGGACAGCAGGGCTTCCGGGGTGAGATCAAACAGCAGATCCGAAATCAGCAGGCGCAGCGCCTGGGGCCGGAAGGGAATTTGTTCCAGTGCAGGTTTTTCGTCCGGGGCGTTCTGCACAGGAGGCTGCCAGGCGGGATGCAGGACCTGCTCCGGGGTGAGTGGCTCCGACTGCGCTCCGTCCATCCAGAAAATCCGCAGGGAAGCCCCGAGCGAAGCGGCGCTTTCGACACAGAAAAAAAACAGACGCAGCGTCTGCGCGGCTTTCGCCTCG
>JBMTJR010000227.1:0-4108 GCA_049438565.1 Kiritimatiellia bacterium | reverse complement strand
GGGGTAGGGAGTGCCCGCCGCCCGGAGGGCTTCCTGCAGGTGCTGCAAAGAGGCTTCGCTGCCCAGACCGCGAAGAATCAGCAGATCGGCCGCTTCCGTTCCCAGCGCCTCGAGCAGGGCCGCGCGCTCCTCTTCGGGTTTCAGGTCCACGGGCTGACCGGATTGCGAGCGGTCTTGCCAGGCATAGTCATGCAGGTGTGCAATGCGCAAGGAAAGGCTCCCGGTTTCTCCGGGGCTCTGTTCCTGCCGACAGGAAAGCAGAGGGAGGATCAGGAGCAGAAGCAGGGGACGGTTACGCGTCCGATGCTTTTTTCTTGCGGGCGTATCCGGCCTCAATTTTCTCCGCCACATTTTTATAGCCGATATCCACCGCATAAATGCTCTTGAAGTGACTCAGGGCCGCATCCAGTTCCCCCTGCGCCTCGAGCACCTCTCCCAGTTCATAAAGGATGGCCATTTTGGTATCATCCATGGTGGGGAGTTCCTCGGCAGCTTTCTGAAGCTGGGCGGCGGCGATGTCGTACTGTCCTTTTGCTTTGAAACAGCTGCCCATAAAGTAGAGGGCATCAATCCGCCGCTGAGGATTCCGCTGTGCCTGCTGGAACTGTCCAATGGCTTCGTCCAACATTCCCCGCTGATACAGCAGTTCACCGTAATCAAATTTAAAGCTCAGATCGTTGGGATAGCGCTTCACTTTGGCCGCCACGTCCTCCAGCTGGAACTGCTGTTTCTCCTGACGCTGCGCCTCCGCCTCCTCCAGATCCCCGTTCTCGGTGAGCACCTCGATGTTGTAATCGTAAATCCGGAGGGTGGTGTCGGTGATGGCCCGCTGGATCATGGGGTCGGCATGATTCGCTTTATCATCGGCCTGCTGGAGCACTTCCAGGGCCTCCTCCAACTGACCGGCTTTGACCAGGGTATCTGCGAGGGGGCGGTAGAGGTTCAGATTTTCGGGTTCGGCCTCCAGACGCTGGCGCTGTTTGACGATCAGCCGCTCCATGTCATTCAGGTTCTGCTGAGAGCGTCCGGCCTGTTCCAGTTCGCTGGCTTGTTCTTCATTCTTCAATTTGCCGCGGAAATCCCCTTCTTTCTCCCAGCCGCCCTGCTCCATGGAGTCCATGGCGGCGGTGTCTTTGATCCATTTGATCACTTTCTGGTCGGTGGGGCGCAGTTCTCCCAGCCGCTCAAATACGCGGCGGGCTTCATGCGCCTGTTTCATCTCCAGATACAGCAATCCCAGTTTTTCCAGCAGATCTCCGTTTTTGCGGTCCGCCGTCAGTGCCGCTTCAAAGGTGATGGCCGCTGCGTTGAGATTTCCGGAGGCCCGGGCCGCCTCAAGATATAAATCCAGAAAAGCCGGATTCAGCGGATCAATTTTCATCAGCTCCTCCGCCTCCTCCAACGCTTTTTCGGGGGACTTTTTGACCGCACTCTTGACCGCCATGGTTTTGCCCATGCCTTTCACGCTGGAGAAAGGATTGGGTTTTTTACTCTTCAGCGCATTGATCTGGGTCATGCGGAGCTCTTTCCGGACCTCATCCAGTTCCGGCTCCATGACCAGAATGGAGTTCAGAAGCTCCACGGCATATTCGGAGTTGTTTTTCCGGAGAGCCTCCTGGGCCCGCTGATAGGTTTCGCGGATACGGGGGTTGGTCTGAGTGATGGTCTTCGGCATATGATAAATCTCCTTTTCCATACATAGTGCTCTGAGACGGGAGGTCAAGCACCAGACGGTCCGGAGCTTGCTTTTTTCCTTGTAACCTTCCGCACTTTCCGCAACATCCGCGCGATGCGTTCCCCCTCTTTTCTTCTGCCCCTGCTGGCGGCCCTGACTCTTTCTCTGCGCTGTCCGGGCTCCGGCCGCCCCCCTCCGGAAGGGGGCGGTTCGCCGACCCTGCAGCTGCCGTCCACGGTGAATGTCAAAGATTTTGCCCGGGAGTACGGTTTCACCAGCGTCCGGGTTGAAAAAGATCTGGTGCGACTGAAAGGAGGCGTGCATGAACTCCTGCTGCGCAAAGACAGCCGCCGGGCGGAACTGAATGGCACCGTGATCTGGCTGAATGATCCGATGGTGGTGAAAAACCGTCTGTGGGTGCTGTCGCAGACCGATGTGCAGCTGAGTCTGAAACCGCTGCTGGTGCCGACGGAGGTGCTGCAGGGGCGGGGACACCGGATTGTGGTGCTGGATGCGGGACATGGCGGAGAGGATGGCGGCGCGGTCTCGCCCACCGGTCTGCTGGAAAAACAGGTGGTGCTCGACATCACCCGCCGGGTGCGTGCCCATCTGCTGACGAGGGGCGTGGAGGTGTATCTCACCCGGCACGATGACCGGGAACTCGAATTGACGGAGCGTCCCCGCCGCGCAGAGAAATGGAATGCGGATGTGTTTGTCAGCATTCACGCCAATTCCGGGGGACCCACGGCTCTGGGCACCGAAACTTTCGCCCTCTCGCTGCCCGCCTATGCCTCCACCAATCAGCGTCCCGGAACTGAAATTCCGCAGGAGGAGAATCCCGGAAACCGCTTCAATCAGGCCAATATGCTCCTCGCCTACTCTATCCATCACAGTCTGCTGCAGGAAAGCGGTCTCAGCGACCGCGGACTGCGCCGGGCCCGCTTTGCGGTGCTGCGGGACGCCCCCTGTCCGGCCGCCCTGGTGGAGGTCGGTTTTCTCAGTCATCCGGCGGAGGGTGCCAGTCTGGCCCGGGCGGAAATCCGGGAGGCCCGGGCCCAGGCGATTGCCCGCGGGATTGACAACTACTTGCGCCTGGTAAGGAAAACCGCTATAAGCCCGGAAACCGGAGAATAAACTGCGTATGAAAATTAAAGCAAAAATAGTCGGGGCGGGCGGATATGGCGGCTGCGGTCTTATGGAAATTCTTTCCCGTCACCCGGACGTCGAAATTGCCTGTCTGGTCGCCAAAGACGATGTCAACAAGCCCGTGACAGATGTGTATCCGCATCTGCACGGCTTTGTGGATCTGCCGATTGTGGCTGCGGATGCCCCCGAAGCCCGGGAGGCTTTCGATGTGGTCTTTTTCTCCACGCCGGACAAAGTGGGGATGACTCTGGCCGCTGCAGAGCGGGCCAAAGGCGCAAAAGTCATCGATTTCAGTGGAGATTTCCGCTTCCGGGAGCTCGCCGAATACGAGGAATACGCCCGGCGCATTTCGCTGGACCCCCAACACGCCGCGCCGGATCTGCTGCCGGCCTCGGTATATGGTCTCCCGGAACTGGGGCTGGACCCGGTTTCCGGCGCCGATCTGGTGGGGAATCCCGGCTGTTTTGCCGTCTCCGTGCTTCTGGGCTTTGCTCCGGCCCTGCAGGCGGGTCTGGTGGATCCTTTGCATCTGATTGCCGACTGTAAAACCGGCGTCTCGGGCGCGGGCAAAAAACCCAATCCGCTGTTCCATTTTCCCGCCCGGCACGATCATATGAATGCCTACCGGCTCAGCGGACATCAGCACGTCTGCGAAGTCGAACAGAATCTGAGCAAACTTGGCGGCACCCCCGCCGTCCTCACTTTCACGGCCCAGGTGGTTCCGGCCACCCGCGGTATCCTCTCCACCCTCTACGCCCGACTGGAGTCCGGAATCACCCGCGAAAAAATTCTCGAGGTCTACCGGAACTTTTATGCCGGAGCCGCGTTTGTGAAGGTGTTCGACCGCTCCGCCGCCACCGGACTGGGCACGGCGCATGTGCGCGGCAGCAATCAGGCTTTTCTGATCGTGGATGCCGACGAGCGTACCGGAACCCTGCGGGTGGTCAGTCACATTGACAATCTCATGAAAGGGCAGGCGGGTTCCGCCGTGCAGAACATGAACCTCATGTTCGGCCTCCCCGAAACCGCCGGACTGGATCAGCCCGGCTCCTATCCCTGAGTCCGGTTTCAAGCTGCGAAAGCTCCGTTTGCAAGTTCTCCTTGCAAAATCATGAAACCCGGCGTTTGGTCTCTCCGCATGTCCTCCTCCGCTTCAGAATCCACGCCGCCCGAACGGTTCCGGGTCTCGGTGACCGAATTTGCCCGTCAAATGGGCCGGAGGGGCGATTTGGGGGCGCGGCATTTCAGTCTGATCCGGGGGGTGGAGGGAATCCGGGTGCATCAGCG
>JBMTJR010000226.1:0-4136 GCA_049438565.1 Kiritimatiellia bacterium | reverse complement strand
CATCAGATCTTTCCCATTCCCCAGACGCAGCCAGCTGTATTTTCCTCTGCGGGCGGTACCGATGATTTCCTGACCCCGGAGCTGGCGGGCGAGATCCGCAGGGTCATTCTGATCAAAAATAATCCGGTCCTCTGCTGTGACGGCTTTGCGGATGGATTTTCCCGCGGCGGCCCGCTGCGCCAGACGGCGCCAGGTTTCCACTTCCGGTAATTCAGGCATGAGCGGAATAGAGCGTCAGGGGTTCCACATCTTTTTTGCTCAGCAGCACCTTCACCGAGCCGGGGAGAGCTTCCTGCAGACGTTTCTGGAAGACCGACAGATAGGGACGCTCCGTATGTCCGTGCTCGGACAGAAACACACAGACGCCCGCCGACTGCCAGGCGAGGAGATCATGATGACGCATTTCGCCGGTGAACACGGCATCCGCCTCCATTTCGCGCAACACCGAATTCCCCGCCCCCGGACAGAGGGCGAGGGAACGGATTTTACGGCGGCGCGGGGGCTCGGAGATGCGCAGATAAGGAGCCTGCAGATAGGTTTGAATCCGGATTGCGATCTCATCGATCGACAGAGCCTTCCGGAAACGCAGACGCCGTCCGCTGCCCCCGACGCGTTCGCAGTCGGCATCGGAAAATGCGCCGGCCAGCCAGTCGGAGATCCCGCCCGGCGCGGCGTCGAGGGCGGTGTGGGGACTGTAAACCTGAATCCCCTGGGCCACCAGATCCAGCAGTGCCGCCGTGAGCGGCTGCTGACGGGAGAGGGTTTTCAGTCCGGAAAAAATCGGGGGATGGTACGCGACGATCCAGTCCGCCCCGATGCGGACCGCTTCACGGGCCACGGCGGGGGTCAGGTCGAGCGTGAGCAGCACCTTTCGCACCGGGCGGAGCGGATCGGATTCCACCAGCAATCCGGTATTGTCCCATTCGGCGGCTCCCTCCGGCGGGGCCAGAGAGTCAAGCAGGGCAAGAAAAGTGGATTGATCCAAACTGTCCATAGGTCAAACCTTGTGCGATCTTTCCGGGTTTGCAAATGAAAAGATGGCTGGAGAACAAATCAGACAACGGATGTTTCACGATTGTGATTTCGCAGCAAACGGTCAAGCATTCCCCCTTTCGTCACATGAGGGGTGAACAGGCTGTCGGCCTGTTCGATTACGAAGCGGTTGCGGGCCTCGGCGGCCGCAAGATTGCCGGCGGTGTCGCGCATTTCGAGGAGGAGCAGGCGGTTTTCCTCCAGGGCCTGCCGCACGCCGGGGGCGTAGGCGCTGTTTTCGATGCCCCAGGCGGGGCAGGCGATGACGGGGCGGCCTTTGTCGAGCAGCCAGGCGAAGATTTCCTTCTCCTTGGGCGAATGCCAGCCCCCGAGATATACTTCGGCCTCGGGCAGGCGGCCGATCTTCGGCGCGCCCCGGCTGCACAGCACCCCGAGCTTCTCCGCGTTCCACAGCGCCGGATTGCCCATGCCCCGCAATCCGTCGCCCAGATCCTGCACGCAACGCCAGGGGTTCATGCGGATGTATTCTATGATATTGCGCTCCGCCTCTTCGGAGCGGACGATCCGCTCGTAATAATTGCGGTGCCAGATGCGGATGGATGAAGGCGGGGCGGCATGCGGAGGGGCGACTTGCGAGTCGCCCGTACGGCGAATGCGGCGGGTGACGGCGGCTTTGAAGGCGCCGATGACGTTGCCCAATGCGGATTTGCCTTTTTCGATGCGGATCATTCCATGGAAATGATCCGGCATCACCACAAATTCTCCGGGAAACACATCCTCCCGGATCTCCCCGCACCTCCGCCATTCCTCCGCGATGATTTCCCGGGCGGGAGGGGCGGGCCGTACGGGCGACACGCATGTCGCCCCTACGAACGGATGGCCATTTCCCCACCGCATGAATTCCCGATGCGCGCAGATCGTCACGAAATACATCCCTCCGCCGGCATAATCATGCCCCTTCAGCCGGATGCTGCGCCGATGATGCTTGGTCGGATCATAGTTCATGTCGACCCCACATCTATTTGAATGGGAATCTGGAGGGGTTAGCTGCGGGCGAACAGGGCTTTGGTGAATTCCCGGCGCATGCGGCTGATGTTGGCGATGGAGATTTCTTTGGGGCACACCGCTTCGCATTCCGCGTGGTTGGAGCAGTCCCCGAACCCTTCGCTGTCCATTTGTTTGACCATTTTCAGCACGCGGGTATTGCGCTCGACCTGTCCCTGCGGCAGCCAGGTGTACTGCGACACCTTGGCACCGACAAACAGGCTGGCGCTGGCGTTGGGGCAGGCTGCCACGCAGGCACCGCAGCCGATACAGGCCGCGGCATCCATGGCCGCTTCGGCCTCGTCCCGGTGGATGGGCTGCAGGTTTGCGTCCTGGGCCGAACCGGCATTGACCGCGATGTAGCCCCCTTTGCTCATGATCCGGTCAAACGCACTGCGGTTGACCACCAGATCCTTGATCAGCGGAAAAGCTTTGGCCCGGAAAGGTTCGACGGTGATGGTGTCGCCGTCTTTGAACTGGCGCATGCGGATTTCACAGGTGGTGCAGCCGCCTTTGGCTCCGTGGGCGACGCCATTGATGACCAGTCCGCAGTTGCCGCAAATGCCCTCGCGGCAGTCGCTTTCAAACGCGACCGGCAGCTCGCCTTTTTTCACCAGCTGTTCGTTCAGAGTATCGAGCATCTCCAGAAAGGACTGGGAGGGGTCGATATTTTCCACGCTGTAGTCAACCAGCTTCCCGGGTGCATCGGGCCCGGCCTGCCGCCATATTTTCAGATGTACTTTCATAAGTGAATTCCTCGGAAGGGATTATTTGTAACTGCGGTTGCTGGGGATCACGTATTCGTATTGAAGCTCTTCCACCAGACGTTCGGGTTTTTTGTCCGGCCCGTTGTATTTCCATACGGCCGCATGGCAGAAGTTTTCGTCATCCCGCTTGGCCTCTCCTTCCTCATCCTGGGATTCCACCCGGAAATGACCGCCGCAGGATTCTTTGCGTTCCAGGGCGTCCATGGCCATGAGTTCCCCCAGTTCAAGGAAATCGGCCACCCGGCCGGCTTTTTCGAGCTCTTTGTTGTAATCTTTGGTGTCTCCGGGAATGCAGAGATCCTCCAGAAACTGTTTGCGGATTTCCGGAATCTTTTTCAGGGCCTCTTTCAGACCTTTTTCGGAGCGGGACATGCCGACTTTGTCGATCATGATGTCTCCCAGCTGACGGTGAATTTCATCGGCGGTGGTTTTGCCTTTGATGTTCATCAGATCCTGAATTCCCTGGTCCACCTGTTTTTTGGCTTCGGCGAATTCCGGAGCTGCGGTGCTGACCGGTGCGGGTTTCTCGGTGGCCAGATAGTTGCCGAGGGTGTAGGGGATCACAAAATATCCGTCCGCCAGTCCCTGCATAAGGGCGGAGGCGCCGAGACGGTTGGCCCCGTGATCGGAGAAGTTGGCTTCCCCGAGGGCGAAGAGTCCGTCGATGGTGGTCATCAGATTGTAATCCACCCAGAGACCGCCCATGGTGTAGTGGGGGGCGGGATAGATCATCATCGGGGTTTCGTAGGGATCGTCGCCGGTGATTTCGTGATACATGGCGAAGAGGTTGCCGTAGCGGGCGGCAATCACATCTTTGCCCAGACGTTTGATCGAATCCGCGAAATCCAGATACACCGCATAGCCGGTGGGACCCACCCCGCGGCCTTCATTGCAGACCTCTTCCGCATTGCGGGAGGCGATGTCGCGGGGAACCAGATTTCCGAAAGCCGGATATTTGGTTTCCAGATAATAGTCGCGTTCCGCTTCGGGGATGTCCACCGGTTTGCGGTTGTCGCCTTTGCGGGCGGGGACCCAGACCCGGCCGTCATTGCGGAGGGATTCACTCATCAGGGTGAGTTTCGACTGGGTTTCTCCGAAGCGGGGAATGCAGGTGGGGTGAATCTGGGTGAAGCAGGGGTTGGCGAAATGGGCGCCCCGCTTGTAGCAGCGCCAGGCGGCGGTGGGATTGCAGTTCACCGCGTTGGTGCTGAGGTAGTATACGGTGGAGTAGCCACCGGTACAGAGAATCACGGAATCGGCCGAATATTTTTACAGTTCGCCGGTGGCCAGATTACGGAAGATGATGCCGCGGGCTGTGTTGTCCACTTTGAC
>JBMTJR010000225.1:0-4137 GCA_049438565.1 Kiritimatiellia bacterium | reverse complement strand
TGGTGGGGGGGTGGGCTTTTCTGCGTTATAACAAAGTGTCGACCGGGGATCCCTTCCTGGTGAGTTATCTGGAGCATGAGCCCAGTGAGACCTGGGGTTTCGGGGAGCGGCGCACGCAGGGCGGGGGCGTGGAGGTGATTTCCCACACCGTGAAGCGGGGATGGATTCTGCTCTGGCAGAATCTGCGTTCGCTGGACCGCTGGCTGCTGGGAACCTTTCCGGGAACCCTGGCGGTGCTGTTCGGACTGCTGGTCCACGGATGGAGCCGCCGCTGGAGCGGTCTGATTTTCGGGTCCATCGTCTGCGTCCTGTTCGGATACATGGCGTTCTGGGACGACGGGGCTTCGATGGTTGGTCCGCTCAACTATGCGGATCTGTTGCCGTTTTTTCTGATTGTGGGCGGTCTGGGACTGTCCCGGATCTGGCGGCGGATGCAGGCCAAACCCCGCCGAAGGGCACTGCTGTTCGCGGTGGCCGGAGCATTGCTGCTGTCCCGCACGCTTCCTTTTATTTTTCACACGGCCTCGGATCTGCGTCATCAGAACGAGCGGGCCTGGCAGATCGAGGGTGCGGTGTCCGCGCTGCCTGAAGCCTCCCTGGTTTTCCTGCCGGAATCGATCGGACGGGATGAGACCCTGAAAGCCAATCTCGCGCTCAATGCCAAAGGCTGGGAGAGTCCGGTGCTGCGTCTGCAGGCCAAACCGGAGGACCGGGCCGCCCTGGCGGAGTCCTTTCCGGACCGGAATGTATACGAACTGCTGCTGGATCCGGTCCTGCATCTAAAACCGGTGGAGCTGAAATGGATGCCCCCCACCCGCAAGGCGGTGAACAGTCAGCATTCCCGCGGCACCGGAAAAAATGTGGAGGAGGAGCGGGTGGCGCAGGAGAAAGTGGATGAACCCGGGCTGCTGTTTTACGGATGGTATTCCTATCTGCCTCCGGGCGATTACGAATGCCGTTTTGACATCCGCTGGTCGGAGGTAAGCGCCTCCGCGCCGCTGCGGCTGGAGGTGATGGCGGATTTGGGCACGGTGTCGCTGGGCGAACAGATTCTCGCAGAGGGATTGGATGATACCGTCATCCGCTTCCGGCTGAGCGAAGCGCGTCAGGTGGAGCCCCGGGTTTATTTCGGGGGCACCGGGAAAGTCACCCTGCGGTCAATCTCCCTCAGCCAGTTGCCCGCGCAGCCATTGCCGTAAGGCCTCCGGATTTTCAAAGCGGCCCTCCAGCTGCTCCTCGTAGGCCCGGTCTTTCCATTGGCCCAGTTCCGGTCCGGGGCGCAGCCCCATCTTCAGCAGATCTTTGCCGCCGATCCAGGGAGAGGGCAGGGCGGCCTCCCGTTCAAACTCCCTGCGTTCCGCCCAGAGAATCTCGGTGCTGGCGGTGATGCCGTTGCTGCATTTGCAGTCGATACGGTGCAGCTCCACTTCATCGGGAAAGCAGTCCCGGGCCACGATTTTCCGCAGAGTGGCCCGGCGCATTTCGGGGACGCTGATCATGTCCATGTGACGGTTGACCAGGCCGGTGACGGTTTCCCGCAGGGCGCGGCTGAATTTCATCCGCCGCAGCCAGGCCTCCGCGATCTCCGCCCCCTTCTGGGCGTGACCCCGGAAGCGGATCACTCCGCCGTCCAAGGTCCGGGTGGCGGGTTTGCCGATGTCGTGCAGCAGAATGGCCAGGGCCAGTTCCCGGGAGGGATGGGTCATCTCATTCAGCATCATCACGGTATGATTCCAGACATCGCCTTCCGGATGATATTCGGGCGGCTGCTCGCAGCCCACGGTGTCCAGCATCTCCGGAAGAATCACCGACAGCAGACCGCTCTCCCGCAGGAGCTGCAGGGCATCGCCGGCCCGGGGGGCTTCCGTGAGGAGGCGGACAAATTCCTCCCGGATTCTTTCGGGGGAGACTTTGTCCAGCAGCGGGGCCGCGCGGCGGAGCGCCTCCCAGGTTTGGTTTTCAATCCGGAACTGCAGAATCGCGGCGAAACGGACGGCCCGGAGCAGGCGCAGATGATCCTCGCGGAAGCGCAGCTCCGGATCCCCGATGGCGCGCAGCAGACCGGCCTGGAGATCCGCCTGACCGTTCACGAAGTCCAGCAGTTCACCGGTCTGAGGGTTCAGAAACATTCCGTTGATGCTGAAATCGCGGCGCAGCGCATCCGATTCAGGATCGCTGGGTTCATAGCCTTCCGGATGGCGTCCGTCCTGATATTCCAGATCCTGCCGGAAGGCCGCCACCTCGAACACCTCATCGTCGAGCACCACCTGAATGACCCCGAAGGATTTGCCGATGGCATGGGTATGGGGGAAAAGGGCCTCCACCTGATCCGGAGAGGCATCGCAGGCGATGTCGATATCCTTCAGCGGACGCTTCAGCAGCAGATCCCGAACCGCGCCGCCGGCAAAATATGCGGTAAAACCGGCCCGGTGCAGGGTGTCGGCAATCTGCATGGCACCGGGAAAGCGTTTCCGAAGTTCGGAAGGACCGGGAAGGAGGGTTTCCGACATTCGGAACTCCTACTGGAAGCGGTCGCGGTGGGCCCAGAGGCCCAGGGCGGGATTGGAAATGTAGAAAAAGCGCTCGCCGTTGCGTTCGTTCCAGCCGTCTTTCAGTTCCGCGACCGGATAGCGGGCGGACATTTCCTCCAGGGAGCCGAACTGATATCCCACGCCCTCGATCTCCTCCCGGGTCAGTTTGCCGGGGCAGTAAGTGACGGTGAAGCGGTTTTCGCTGGAGCCGTGAATCAGGTGGGCGGCGGCGGAGAGGTTTTCGCGCAGTTCCTCATTCTCCTCCACGGCCTGCATGACTTCGGGGGAGGTGCGGTAGCCGTATTTGCGGATCAGACGATCGATTTCCTTGTCCTCGCCGAAGGTCTGGACTTCGGGGGCGAGGACAATCAGTTCTCCTTCGTCGGCGATGGCCATGCGGGTGCGGTAGATGGACTTGTTGCCGAGCCAGGTGCTGTGGAATTCCTCGGGGTCGAGATAGACCACGATTTTGGAGGGGGCCTCTTCGAGCAGGTTGAAATTAACCTCCAGCGAGAGGGCGGCAGCCTCTTCAAAGCAGTCGTGACTGTCCCCGATGTAGAGTCCGCGGGTGACCAGTTTGCCGTCCGGTCCCGGGCCGACCACGGTCAGCACATAGAGGAGGGGGAGGTGACGGCAGAAGCGGTCGGCGGCTTCGTTGAGAATGCGGCGGAGGGGGGTGTCGGCCCGGCCCATCATGCGTTCCATACCGTAGGCGGCGCCGATGAAATGACTTTCATTGATGCCTTTTACGCCGCCGGTGCCGACAAAGATATTTTTGGTGTAGTTGGCCATTCCGATCACTTCATGGGGGACCACCTGGCCGATACTGAGGATCAGATCGTGTCCGCCTTCCCAGAGCAGACGGTTCATCTGGGCGGGCCATTCCTTGGTGTAGATGCCTTCGGTGGCTGCGGAGACTAAATAGACGGGGACTTCCCCCACGGTGCCCACATCGTTGCGCCAGTCGTGTTCGCGGATCAGGGATTTGGGGATGCCGGGGTACATGCGGTCGAGCTGCCAGTCGGGCATGGGGACGTGGGTGCCCAGGGCGGGCATGACATCGGCCAGGGCGTCTCCGTAAAATTCATGGGTCATGCAGGTGAGGGGGCCGGCCTGGGAATTCAGGCGGGTGAAATCCGGGGGGACGGCGAGAACTTTGTGTTTGGGGCCCAGTTGCCGTAGGGCGTCGAAGAGCAGGCGACGCAGATCATCGTGGGTGAGAATGGTGTCCGGAGAGCCGACAGCGGTATAAATCATGGAGGAATCCTTGGGAAAAGCGGATGGGGAAACAGGAGAGGATTTATAGAAGCTGCGGAGGAAAGAGTCAACGTCCAACGAACGGGGGAGGGGGATCTATAACAAAAGGTTAAAAAAGTTTCATTTACGTTTTGACAAATGAAAGATTTCGTGGCTATGTTCCGCACTCGTTTCCAAAGCCCGACCTGCTTTTACCGGTAGAGCGGGCCCGAAATGAACAGAATTCGTATCCGATGTACCGAGACTGTGCGATTTGTCGCCTGATCACGGGAGGCTAAAATTTCTGACATAAGTGGCCCACGTAGCTCAGTTGGTAGAGCACATCCTTGGTAAGGATGAGGTCAGCGGT
>JBMTJR010000224.1:0-4273 GCA_049438565.1 Kiritimatiellia bacterium | reverse complement strand
AAAGTAAAAGACATCATCGTTGAACAACTCGGTGTGAGTGCCGATCAGGTCAAACCCGAAGCTTCTTTCATCGAAGACCTCGGTGCTGATTCCTTGGACACTGTAGAGCTGGTAATGGCTTTCGAAGAAGAATTCGGAGCTGAAATTCCGGATGAAGATGCGGAAAAACTCACCACCGTTGGTGGCGTGGTTGATTACCTGAAAAGCAAAGGCATCGAAGCGTAAGTTTTGATTTTTGCTCTTGAACCCCGCCTCGGCGGGGTTTTTTTATGCAGTTTTATTCTAACAAAAACTCAATTTTTATTTACCGCGAAGGGGCGCGAAAAACACCTCCCCCATAGCCCCGCTATGAAATCTTTTCATAGAAGGTTATCCAATGTTTTTAGTAGGTTCGTTTCAGAATGGGGTTTTAGGGGTGAATCTTTTCGTGCTCTTTTGCGGCTAAATATGCATCCATTCTCCTATTTATGGGCTGGCCTCCCAGGGGCTGGATGCGCCCTTCAAAACCTTTTTGGAACTTTTAGGATGAAAAGTTCAGGAAAATCTCCTTAGGATAACAGAATGTTGTTTCTCTCCGGTCTTTTGCTTTGGATGCTGGCCCTGCTGTTGACCACGGCAGTGCTTTTTCCGGTTTTCCGGGCCGCTCCCGCCAGAGTCTGGGGGGCCGGATTGATTTTCCTGCTGGTCGTATGGCGTTTTTTTTACTTCCCTCCGCAGGAGGAGGTGCTGGGCGGGGATGATCCCGCCGCGTATCTCAGCACCGCTTTCTGGTTTCTGCAGACAGACCGCTTTGCTTACGAACATCCCCTCTGGACGCAGCTGCATCTGGAACAGCGGGATCTCTTTTATTACCGGGGGCAGGGAACCGAGGTGAAAACCCTGCATCATATCATGCGGGTGCGTGATGAAGAGCAGGGCGTGATTGCGCCCTGGTTTCAAGTGGCTTTCCCCTTGATGATTTCCGTGCCTGCCCGCTGGGGAGGGCCTGAATGCGCGCTGTGGACCGCCCCTCTGCTGGCCCTGCTGGGGGCCCTTGTGTTCGGAGGATTCTGCTGGACCCTGTGGGACCGGTTTTCGGGATTTTTTATGGGCGCCCTGCTGATGTTGGGAAATCCATTGTGGCTCTTTCACGGACGTATTCTGCGTTCGGAGCTTCCGGCCCTGCTCTTTCTCTGGGGCGGACTGACCTTGTTTCTGCGTGCGGTTGCGTCTGATTCGAAACGGATGTCTTCTCTGCAGACTTTCTTTGCGGCCTTCGCGCTTTGCCTAAGCGGTTTTTTTCATGCCACCGGCTGGCTGCTTCCTTTTACGATGGGCCTGGGCATGATCCCCAAACTGCTGCGGGGAAAACGTCAGGAATGGATTTTCGCCGGGACCTGCTGGGCGATGGGCTGGCTGTTCCTGCTGCAAATGGCGAAGGTTTCGGATATTTATAACATCCGGGCAATTTCAGAATTTCTGCTTTCCCATCTCCTGCTCATTCATGCGGGGCTGCTGGTGGGTTTGTTCCTCTGGTTCCGGGGACTGTTTCCCCGGATTCGATCCTTTTTCGGGAAGCGTGAAGGGGGGAGGGGTGTCTGGTTCCGGCTTCAATATGCGGTGCCGCTTCTGCTGGGGGTGCTGGCCTGGACGGGTTGGCAGTCCGCAGGGCTTCCTTTTCCACTGCGGCTGCTGAGTTTTTCGGATCTGCGCGGGTTTGTGCATCTTCAGGGGCTGCTTCCGTCTGTGCTCGGCGGAGTGGGTTTGTGGTTTCTGCTCTGGGGAAAAGAGGCTCCTTTGCGGAACCGGAAAGCACCGGTTCTGCTCTGGCTGCTTCCCGGTCTGCTATTGAGTCATGTGGTGAAAGATTACATGTACGGATCCCGTTATTTTTTGATGGTGCTGATGCCTACTTTGAGTCTGGGCGGGCTGGCGCTGCTGCTGCGGATTCCCACCTTTTCTCTCCCCCGTCTGCCCGCACAAGGGCTGCTGCTGACAGGGTTTCTGCTGCTCGGCCTCCAGGACAAACATCCGTTGCTGAGACACCCTGCCGACCAGGGACTGATCTCATTTTTGCGGCAGCCGGCGGAGATCCTTCAGGCGGAGGAAGGGATGCTGCTGGTGGAGTATTCACGTCTCTCCACGCCCTTTGTTTCGCTCTTCGGAATTCCCACGCTGGGAATGGACAATGCGCATCAAACCGATGCAACCCCGGCCCTGCAGGCCTGGGGCGAACTGATGGCTCTGCATCCGGACCGGCCTGCGTTCCTGATGACGCCGTTTGCGGGCGAACCCCGGAGTCCGCAGTTCCGCTTTGAGAAAATCTGGGAAGGGCTTTATCAAACTGAGCACTTGCTCTCCACCTATCCGCAGGCTCCGTCGGTCCGCAGAGACTGGAGGCTTCGCCCCCGTCTGTACCGCATCCACAAAGCCACCCCTGCGGATCTGCCGCGTCCGCCCGGGGAGTTTGTCTTTTCAGAGAGCAATCTCGGCCGCTCCGGTTTTGCCCGGGTTGCGGAAAAATCCGGACAGGTCTGGAACGGAGTTTCCGCAGACGACTCCCGGACCTTTGCCTTTGAGATTCCCCCCGGGGCAGAGCTTTTTCTCTTCGGTTTTGTCGGGGAGGATTCGCAGATCCCGAACCTGGAAGTCGAGCGGATTCAGGGCGGATTGGAGGAAATTCCGGTCCGTGATTTGCCCGGCGCCTGGATCTGTTACCGGATTCCGGCCGGAGAAACGCAGGCAAAAGTATCGCTCCGAACCCTGGGGCCCGTTTTTTTGACCCAGGCCACTCTTCTGAAACCCACAGGTGAAAGCGAAAAGATTGCGCTGCCCGGAGATCAGACCCAGGCCACGCTGCCCGGAACCTTTGTGGTCCGCTGGGCGGGTGCCTCTCCCCGGCTGGAACTGCCCGGTACCGGGGGAGATCCGGGATATCTTCTCATCTACGGGACGGCTCCCGGAGAATTCAGCCGTGCGTCGCAGCTGACCGTTCAGCTGGCGGGAAGGGAATTTCTGCGGACCCTGAATCCCGGAGAATGGGAGTGGATGGTTTTTCCGTATCACCCGGCTCCGGGCGGGGAGTGGATGCGTTGGACTTCAGATCAGCAGCTGCAGCTGCCCGGGTCGGATCCGGTGGGCGGTTTGACTTTCCTGACCGGATACGGAACTGCGTTCAGCGCAGCGTCAGCGGATAAATAAAACCGTCGTTCCGTACATCCGGACGTTCACCCCGGACTTTCAACCGTTTGTTTTGAATCGGGAGGTATAGTCCAAGCTGAAGTTCGAGGCCTTTTTCCGGAAGTCCCTCAGGCAGCGGCCAGTCGTAGAAAAGGCTGGAGAGAGGGAGGGACTGCGCGTTCAGTCCGAAGTCCAGAGAAAGTGGATGATCAAACTGGGCGAGAATCTCACCCTCCGCATTTTTCAGGTGCGCCCAGACCGCCACATCATCCGTATGAACCTTGGAACCGCGAAGTTCCCAAACGGGATTGAGGGTCAGCCGGCCTTCCTGCACCTGAACCTGAAGATTTTTCAGATGGATCCCTCTCTGAAAACGGACGGCGGGAAAAGAAGCCGGAGGAACAGGAGGCGACGGGAGGTTGAAACGGAAACGGCCAAAGGCCTCCGCACTCGCTTCAAGTTGGGGTCGGAATGTAAAAAAGATGTCGGACGGAGGTTGCGATTCGGTCCGCAGTGCCACCGGATTTGCTCCCGGAGGCAGCGTGAACAGCGTTTTTCCGTCGCTTTGACGGATGGGGATACTTTGTCCGGTGGCCGCATCCAGCAGGGTCCAGGAAGTGGGACCGGGACCCTGGATTTCGAACACCCCCGGGGTCAGATAGACGGGCCGGCTGATCCAGCCCAGTGATTCGGGGGCCCGTTTTATAAAATCCGCAGTCTGGATTTTCTGAAAGGGAAGGACCTGTAAATAAGCATCGGTCAGTCCGGAATTCTTTAAGCGGGCTGCCGCATTTTTGTAGTTGAATTCTCCGGGGAGGGTCCATGCATTTCTGCCGATCAGATAGCTGGCCTGAGCCGCCTGATCGGTCCCGTTAATCCAGAGAAAATTACCTCCCTGTGTGCTTTGGATCCGGAGCTCATAAACAAATCGTTTTCCGTTCGTATGCAGACGCGGGGAGCCCGGCAGAAGTTCGCCGGTCACCTGCTCCCAGGGAGCCAGATGGAGGGTTTTTGAAATGGAACCGGCATGGATCTCCAGTTCATTGGCCCGGGGACCATTGCGAAACCAGTAATAAAACTTCCGGATGGGCTGATTGGAAAAGAGGGTGCGGGG
>JBMTJR010000223.1:0-4339 GCA_049438565.1 Kiritimatiellia bacterium | reverse complement strand
ATCTGATCCCGCGTCCGGTCTCCCCGCTTCAGAAATTTGTCGCAGAACCGAAAAGTCACATCATACACCACCTCCGCTTTCTGAAACGAACGCAGAACTTTATAGTTTCCCCGCGCAGGCAATAACGGTTCAGGCTCATTCATCTTCGTCTTCTTGCCCGGTCTGCGCATACAGGCGGTACAGCGCCTGGGTGCCTGCCTCCGCCTGCCCGGCCAGGGAAAGCTCCCGGTAGCGGGAAAGGGCCAGATTCAGTCCGGGCAGATCCAGCCCCCTTCCGGAGGCCTCCTCCGCCGCAATTCCCATGTCTTTGAGAAAGTGTTTTACAAAAAAACCCGGCGCAAAATCCCCTGCCAGCATCCGCGGCGCCAGATTGCTCAAAGTCCAGCTCCCCGCCGCCCCTGCGGAAATGCTCTGTAGCACGGTCTGCGGATCCAGTCCCGACCTCTCCGCATACGCCAGCGCCTCGCAGACCCCGATCATGGTCGAAGCAATGGTGATCTGATTGCACATTTTGCAGTGCTGTCCACTTCCGGCGGCTCCCTGATAGACAATGTTTTTGCCCATTAACTGAAAAAAGGGCCGCGCCCGTTCAAATGCGGATTTCTCCCCGCCCGCCATGATCGACAGGCTGCCTTCCCGCGCCCCCCGGTCTCCGCCGGAAACCGGGGCATCCAGCACCTCAATCCCCCGGACGCTTCCGGCTTCGGCAATTCGCACCGCCAACTCCGGCGAAGAAGTGGTCATGTCCACCAGCAGACTCCCCCGACGCGCATGCGCCACCAGCCCGTCCTTCCCCAGATACACCTCCTCCACATCCCGGGGAAATCCCAGAATGGTGAAAATCACTTCGCAGGACTCCGCCAGCGCCCGCACCGAAGCTTCCCAGACCGCCCCTCTCTCCAGCAGAGCCTCTGCTTTGGCTGGACTGCGGTTGTACACATGCAGTTTGGCACCGGATGCCAGCAGATGCCCCGCCATGGACTGCCCCATCACCCCCAGTCCAATAAACCCGATGTTCACGGACACGCCTCCAGACAAACGCCGACCGGACAGTGATCCGATCCCTCAATTTCCTGCCGGATAAACGCCTCCCGCAGTCCCGGTGCCAGCGACGGCGACAGACAGACGTAATCAATTCTCCAGCCCACATTCCGCTTGCGCGCCCCCGCGCGGTAACTCCACCAGCTGTATTCGTCGCGGGCTTCCGGGTGCAACGCACGGAACGTATCGATAAAACCCGCGCCCACAATGTTGTCGAATCCCCGCCGTTCCTCGTCGGTGAAACCCGCGCTGAAATGATTGTCGTTCGGCCGCGCAAGATCGATTTCCTGATGCGCCACATTCAGATCGCCGCAGAACACCACCGGTTTGGATTTCTCCAGTTCTTTCAGATAGGCGAGAAAATCCACATCCCATTCCTCGCTGCGGTAGGGCAGACGCTGAAGTTCGTTTTTCGAATTCGGGGTGTACACTGTCACCATCCAGAAATCAGGATGCTCCACCGCGATGACCCGTCCCTCCTGATCATGCTTTTCGATTCCCAGACCCAGACGCTGCTGCAGCACCGGAAGTTTCGTCGCCAGCAGGGTGCCCGAATATCCCGGTTTCCGGGCCGGATGCCAGATCACGGTATATTCCTCCGGAAACGAATACGGAACCTGATCGGGGAAAGCTTTGATCTCCTGCAGACACAGAATATCCGGCTGCTCCGCCGCCACATAGTCGGCAAAACCTTTTTTCAGACAGGCCCGCAGGCCGTTTACATTCCAGGAAATTATTTTGGTCATGGTTCAGAAGATGAAGAAGTTAGAGGGATAAAAACCGTTGAAGCGGCTGGTCGGGATGGCGGAGCAGTTTGTCCAGCGCCGCCGAGCGGTGGGAGATTATATGTTTAATCTCTGACCCCAACTCGGCAAAACTCCGGTCATAACCCTCCGGATGGAAGAGCGGATCGTATCCGAATCCCGCTTCCCCGCTGGGAGCAAAGGCAATTCGCCCCACACACTCTCCCCGGATCACCCACTCCTCCCCTTCAGGTCCGCAGAGGGCCAGCACACACACAAAGCGGGCGGTCCGGTCGGCGACATCCACCAGTTTCTCCAGCAGCAGACGGTTGTTGGCCGCATCGTCGCCGTGCACCCCGGCGAAGCGCGCGGAATGGATACCCGGGGCCCCGCCCAGCGCGTCCACCGCCAGTCCGGAATCATCCGCCAAAGCCCAGTCTCCGCTGTAATCCCGGAGCCCCCGGGCCTTGATCAGTGCATTGGCCTCAAAACTGTCACCGTCTTCAACGAAGTCCGGACAGCCGGGCAGGTCTTTGAGACTGCGGATGCGAAATCCCAGCATCTGCGAAAATTCCTCGCACTTGTGCGCATTTCCACTGGCCAGTGTAAGTGTTGGTCGATTCATAATTTGTTCTGCTCCCGGGCGTAGGTTTCACGCATAAAGGCTCTGATTTTGGCCAGAGCTTCGTCCTGCAGCTGCTTGATTCTGGCCCGGGTCAGTCCAAACTCCTCCCCCACCTCATCCAGCGTACAGCCCTCCACATAGCGTCGCTTCAGAATAATCTGCAGACGCTCCGGCAGGCGGGCCACCGCCTCCCACACCTCATTCTGCTCCACCTCTTTCGCGGAGTCGACATGCTGATGATCCGCAAGCAGATCGTGCAGCGAGGATTTCGAATCGCTCAGCGCCGCATCCAGCGAAACCGGCGTACCGGGCATCCGCTGCCACTGCCGCACCAAAGGCAACAGCTTTTTCACCCGCTCCGGCGGGAGCTGGGTCATCTCCGACAGAATCAGCTCCGAGGGATCCTCTCCCTGACGTTCCCGCCAGTTTTCGATCACCTGCTGGATTTTGATCATGTCCTCATTGGGTTTAATTCCCAAGGCGCCCGAGCGGATATGATCCCGGAAATAGTTCCGCAGACGGTTCTGGATCGACCGCTGCGCATACGCATAAAAAGGCACCCCGCGGGTGTAATCAAATTTCCGGATCGCATTTCCCAGCGCCCGCGAGCCCTCCTGCAGAAAGTCGGAGATCCAGATTTGCCCAATCCAGTAAAACGGCTTCACACAGGCCACCACCAGCGGACGGTTCGCAATAAACAGTTCCTCCTCCGCCGCCTCAATCCGCTGCATACATTTTAACGTATGCTGCAGCGCAAAGGACCAGAACGCCGGATCCTCCGAATCGGATTGGGCCAGCTTCCGGATTTGGTGACAGGACCAGTAAATCTCCCGGAACAGCTCTTCCACCATCTCCGGCTGCAGAATTTCCACGGAACCCCGGTCGGCCAGAAAGCGGGTGATCGGCAGCGTGTCCCCGTCCGGACGTCCATAGCGCCGGGGCTGCCGGATAGACCCGGGTTCCTGCGCCGGATCGTCAAACCCCGGCTCCTCCAGCTTCAGAAAGGGCAGCCCCAGCGCCGCGTCCATCACTTCAGCGCGGTCCTGATCCGTTTTTTGACCTTTCTCACTCATCGGACTCACCCCTTAGCGGATTCTCCACGCCCTGTCCCTTCAAAAGTTCCACCGTCCAAAGATCCAGCTGCGCCAAAGCCGCTGGAATGTGCGCCCGGAAGCGTTCATTTCCTTTCAGGACACCCAGACGTCCGAAAGCCCCCAGCGCCTGCATCAGACGCTGCACCGCCCCGGCGGCATAGACTGCGGCCGACACCGGATGCTCCGCCCGCTGATTGTACTGCGCCAGCAGTTCCAGCTGCAGATCCGCCGGACGGTTCACATAGGGATCGGCCAGCAGAGACCCCAGATCATAGGCCGCCGCGCCCCGGCGCATCCCCTGATAGTCGATAAAAGCCCAGCTTCCCCCGTCCCCTTCCGGCACCCGCATGAGATTGGTGCTCTGCAGATCGCGGTGCACCAGCACCTGCGGCTGCGCAAGCAGGATTTCCGAAACCCGGAAGCGGCATTTTTCCAGCTTCCGAGCTTCGGAACCCGCTCCGAACCGGGCCAGATACTCCTCCGCAAACAGTTTGTGCTCCCAGGCGTACAGACCGGCATCAAAGGGCGGCTCCAGTTGCAGTCCCGGCGGAATCCGGAGCGCGTGAAAGGCCGCTACCTGCTGCAGCACCGAGGTCATGTCTTTAAAATTGCGCCGGAGGGAACCGCGCTGCAGACGGTCCAGCAAATGTTCACCGCCCAGATCCTCGACCTGCAGCCAGCGTCCCTGTGCTCTGGATTTGAGAATCCGGGGAACCCGGATGCCGCGGCGGGCGAGGAAACGGCTGTGTCCGGCGAAGCGGAAGTTTTCCGGTCTGGCCTCTCCGCTGCGGATGAGAATTTCCTGATGGCCGGGGAAATAGAGCCGGCGGAAACTG
>JBMTJR010000222.1:0-4365 GCA_049438565.1 Kiritimatiellia bacterium | reverse complement strand
GGGGCCGGCGCGCCTGCCGGCCGGGGGAATTCAGGCCATTCCGGACGCCCTGGCCGAAGGACTCACTCCGGAGGAACTCCGTCTGTCCACTCCGGTGCAGCGGGTGAGTGCAGGGGAGGTTTTGACGGTTGCCGGAGAGAAAATCCCGGCTGCGGCGGTGGTGGTCAGCTCCGCCACCCCGGAAACGCTGGAGGCTGCGCCCGAGAGGAAATGCCTGACTCCGAGAGCCGTGAGCTGTCTGTATTTTGATGCGCCCGCTGCGCCGGTGCAGGGGCCCTGGCTGGTGCTCAACGGATCGGGGAGCGGCCGGGTAACCCAGGTGGCGGTCCACAGCGCGGTGGCCGCGGAGCTCGCCCCGGAGGGCCGTCACCTCATCTCTGTCTCCCTGAACGGAAGCGAAGCGGATTTTTCGGAGATTACTGGAGAACTTCGCCGTTGGTTTGGTCCCGCAGTGGAGGACTGGAACTTTTTACGGACCTACGAAATTCCGCATGCGCTTCCGGCCTTCGGACCCGGGGAACTCCCCGGTCCCGGTTTTGTGGAGCAGGAGGGCGTACTGTACTGCGGAGACAATTTTTCGCATCCCTCCCTGCAGGGGGCCATGGAGTCAGGAGAGCGGGCTGCGAAAGAACTCCTGAACCGTTTGCGGTAAATCTTTTTCCGGAGAGAATTCGGCATGAAATGGAGAATGGCAAAGATCGTTGGGAAAAGCTGGGCAGGACTGCTGATCCTGTGGCTGAGTTCTGCGGCCGGGTGGGCCGGGGATCTCCGGCTGATCCAGGTGCTCGATCCGGGGGAGGCCTGGATTGTGCCGGCGGAGAAAGTCTGGGTGGCCGAGGAGTTTGTCCGGGTGGGGGAATCCCGGGAGGATCTGGAATTCCAGGTGTGGGTGCCCACCCGGGGAGAGCCGGTGAAGCTTTCCCTGCGGGCCAGGGGAGTGGACCGGGACAACAGTCCTGATTTCGAAATTCAGTTCCGTTCGGGTGTCCGGTTTGAGAATCCGTCCCCGAACCCGGACCGTATCGCGCTGATTGGAAAGCTCCGGGATCCGGAGGATTCGGATCTGGAACCAGATGAAATGGTGTCGTCTTCGGCCCGTATCCGCCTCGCCGACAATGCGCGTGCGCTGTATTACAAACCGGCGGAGGGTTTAAAGGGTCAGGAATTAAAAGATGCGCTCCATCGCATTATCTGCGGTCACCGGATCTCCCCCTACAGTTCGCTCTGGGAAAAACTGGCCTACACGGACGAGGATCCTGAGAATCCGGGTCAGGTGGTGCTTTTTTACACCGGCTGGAGGGTGGCTAAAAATCGGCACGGGGGAAATCCATCAGACTGGAACCGGGAGCATGTGTGGCCGAAATCCCAGGGCGGATTCGACAATGAAAGTCCGATGGGCACCGACCTGCATCATCTGCGTCCCACCGATGTTTCGGTGAATGCCCGGCGTGGAAATCTGAGTTTTGACGAAGGGGGCGAGTGGGTGATCGATGGCGACGGAGCCACCACCAACCGGGTGGACGGCAATTCCTGGGAGCCCCGGGATGAAGTGAAAGGCGATGTGGCCCGGATTCTGTTTTATATGGCGGTGCGCTACGAGGGGACTGCGGACCGGGAACCGGACCTTGAACTTACGGACAAAGTCAACAACCTCCGGAATCCCGCGCTGGGCCGGAAGTCGGTTCTGATCCGCTGGCATGCCGAGGATCCGGTGGATGACTTCGAAAGACGTCGCAACGAGCGGATTTTTGAAATTCAGGGGAACCGCAATCCCTTTATCGACCATCCCGAATGGGTGGAGTGTATCTGGGTGCGGAACTGAAGCCCCGGCGGGGTTCCCGCCGGGTTTTTACTCAGCTGAAATCGATGAGTTCGACGTCGAACACCAGCAGTCCGCCCGGACGTCCGGAGCCTGCCTGTTTCGGACCGTAGGCCAGCTCTTCGGGGATCCAGAACCGGAAATGGTCTCCTTTGCTCATCAGCTGAAGACCCTCGGTCCAGCCCGGAATCACCTGCTGCAACGGAAAACTTGTGGTCTCGCCCCGGACGACGGAACTGTCGAACATCTCTCCGCTGGTTTCCCAGCCGGAGTAATGCACAGTGACCGTGCTGGCTGCGGAGGGTTTTGGCTCAGACGCGTCGGAACGCAGAACCTTGTATGCCAGACCGGAATCCGTTTTCAGGGCATCCTGCGGAACTGCGGCCACATCCTCCGGCACTGCTGGAGCGGGGATCGGTTCCTGCACGGTCAGAAGTTCCAGCTCACATTTCATTACCTCATAGGGCGCACCCAGCAGTTTGCCGGGAATATAGGCCTCCGCCCGGCTGCCCGGAGTCAGCTGCATAAAGACTTCGGTAAAAAAGGGAGGCAGTTTATCCATGGGAGCGCTTTGCGGTCCGGATTGACGGGAGGACTGCACCGGCTGTCCGGCCGGATCCAGCAGGGTGAAATGAAAAGACACCGTATGTGCGGTTCCGGGGGATTCGCCTTCGCCGTTCTGCGTGATGACATAGGCGATGCCGCTCTCCGTGGTCAGTGTACCGTCGGGAACCTGGATGGGTTCGGGTCCTTTTTCAAAACGGATCAGTTCCACATCAAAGACCAGCTGACCGCCGGGGCGGCCGGAACCGGGGACTTCCGGACCGTAGGCCAGGTCCTGGGGAATCCAGAAACGGCGTTTTTCACCGGGAAGCATCAGCTGCAGACCTTCGGTCCATCCGGCAATTACCCGGTTCAGCGGAAAGCTGGCGGGTTCGCCGCGGGTGACGGAGCTGTCGAACATCGAGCCGTCGGAGGATTTCCATCCGGTGTAATGCACGGTGACAGTGGAGGTCGCAGTCGGTTTTTCGGAACCGGTGCCGGAACTGAGGAGGATGGACGCCAGACCGCTTTCGGTCGTGTGGGCGTCCGCGGGGGCTTTCGCCACATTTTCGGGAGCTTTGATGGATTGTGTCATAAGGGCTGTGAACCTGCCTTTCTGACCACAGATGCCAAGGAGAATGTGGAAGAAACTTTGGGTGGAGCCGTCCATTGAAGTTTCACAGATGAAGCGGATGGTCTTTACAGGATTTACAGGATCAACCGGATGAAGGCTTTAGAATCTGACATCAGGGGCTTCCTTCGGGCAGGCGCCGCGTAGCGGCCATGGAGTGCGCAAGCTTGCTTGCGCTTTCGGGGTGGCGGAGCTTGCTGCGCCGGGGCTCATCCTTCCACGCCTACACCCATCCCCGAATGCGGCCGCCAATGACAAAAAATCCATTTCATCCGAAAAAACAAATTGATTGATCGGGTGACCCGTTTTCCCGTTTTTCTGGCCAAACCCTAAGAAAGTTTCCACTTCACTTTATCCAGTCGAGTATTTAGTGTGTTCTCCATGAACGTGAACAGTTTACAAGAGGCTATCCGTTGCGTGGACCGCATCCAGCGCGAGCTCAGGATTTCCTGTCTGCTCATCGGCGGATTTGCCGTAAATGAACATGGATACACTCGGAACACGCTCGATATTGACTTCATGATTGCCATTTCGACGCTCCCGTCTGTTAAAACCCTCTTGCGGAATGAAGGTTTTTCCCAAATCTCCGAATACGAAAACGTGACCTTCTTTTCTAAACCGGATGATGAACTCCGATTAGATTTTCTTATCGCAGATGAAAATACGCTGTCCAGGTTGGAGGCAAACGCACAGCCCTGCACGCTTCATGGCGTTTCTCTCCGCATACCAAGCTTGCGGGATCTTTTGGCCATGAAAATTTTTGCCCTGAAAGGAAATTTCGAACGACGCAAAAGCAAAGATCTTCCGGATATCGCATTTTTGACGATTCTGAATCATCTGGATTTTGCCGAGGACATTCTCCCCTTGTGCGACCGATATGGGAACCCGGCCATTGCCGAAAAAATTCAGGCTGAACTCAGGAGCTTGCAGTCATGAGCCTGGATCCTCCGCCACCCCGCATGAGTCTGGATGACTACGCCGACTGGATCTACGCCAATCTCACGCACGCCAAAAACAGGGAGCAACAGATCCTGCAAAAACAAATTCAGGAACCTCCTCTCAGCGAACCCTTTCGGTACATCGATGCCCCTGCCTCACCAAAGGTGGCTCAATCCATTCCGGCTTGGACAAACTCATCGCGACCCCGAGAAGGCCGCTGAAACATTTTCTTATTCATTGTCCCTGAGTATCGATGAATGCCCCCATTCACTAACTGTGGCAAGCCACAGGCCCCGGGGGCGGAAGCAAGCTGCCGCACTCCAAGGCGGCTTCCCTGGCCGCTGGGGCGTCCTTCGGGCAGGCGCCGCGTAGCGGCCCTGGAGTGCGCAAGCTTGCTTGCGCTTTCGGGGTGGCGGAGCTTGCTGCGCCGGGG
>JBMTJR010000221.1:0-4365 GCA_049438565.1 Kiritimatiellia bacterium | reverse complement strand
CCCGCCCCGCCTTCCGCCCCGGCAACTGAAAGTTCTGTTCCCGCAGGCGAGGAGAGGCCCAAGGATTCATCCTCAGTCCAGTCAGAGGACTCTGAAAGCGGAAAATCAGTCCCCGCCTCTGCATCAGCCTCTCCGGGTCCCGAAAATGAAACGATGGGAGAACAAACGGAAGCAGCCCCTGAAACAGGCAGTCCCCAGGAGTCCGGAACCATGGAACAGACCGAGAGTCCGGAGGCTACGGATGCGTCCAGTGCGGGGACTGCGTCTTCTGCCGACAATACGCCGCCCAAAGATGCTGGGGAAACAGAGGCACAGGAGTCCTCCTCCGGACAGAGCCGTGAGGAATCCGGCCAGGCCTCCACTGCGCAAACAACCGCTTCGGAGGCGGAAGCCTCCAGTCAGTCAGAAGCTTCCGGAGAAGCGGAAGCCTCTGGTGAAGCAGAAGCCTCTGGTGAAGCGGAAGCTTCCAGTGAAGAGAGCTGCCCGGATTCCTCCCAAGCGCCGGAGGAAGCGCCGCAGCCGGCTTCCCCGATGAGCCCTACTCCTGAACCTTCATCTCCGGAAACACCTGACCCGGCCCCCGAACTCCCGCCGGAATCCACCGCCACTCCGCTTCCTTCGGCTACTCCAGAACCCCCGCCGGAATCCACGGCCACTCCGATTCCTTCCGCCACTCCCGAAGCCCTGGATCCGGAGATCCCGCCGCTCCCCACCGCAACCCTCCCCGGGAAGATCATCCTTCCAGAAGCCGTCGAAAAAGAGAAAAAGTCCTGGCTCTTCTGGCTGGGATCTCTGATTCTCGCTCTGGGTCTGTCGGGGCTCTACCACCGAATCAAATAAATGGGCCCGCAGGTCTCAGATGTCAGGCCCCTTTCAGATGCTGCAGTACTGCGGGGATCGCCTCCACAATGTCCCCTGCGCGCATCCCGTTTTTTCCCTTTCGACAGGCCGCCAGGTCTCCCGCCCGTCCATGCAAATAAACGGCCAGCGGTAAGACTCGATCTGCTGGAACCCCCCCGGCAATGAGACTTCCCAATATCCCGGTTAGAACATCTCCGCTTCCCCCCTTAGCCATGCCCGGGTTTCCATTCAGATTGATCCAGGCCCGTCCATGCGGACCATACATTCGGCTTCGATCCCCTTTCAAAAGGACCATTGCACCGTGTTTTGCCGCCGCGCAAGCGACGGTTTCCGTCCGGTTTTCAAGGATCTCAGTGGTATTGAGGCCCATCAGGCAGGCCATTTCACCCGGATGCGGGGTTAACCAGAGAGGAGCCGCACAACGTTGCATTTCCGGATCGAGCGTGGCCATACAATTCAGCGCATCCGCATCTAACACAAGTGGAACCTCGCACTCCCGCAGAATACGCACCACCAATTCGATACTGTCATAGTTGACCCGCAGCCCAGGTCCAACCCCTACAGCCTGATAAGGGGAAAATTCAAGATTCTGATTCGAAAGAGTCATGAATTTACCCTGATTCCCCGGAATCACCACTGCTTCCGGCACGGCAGCATCTATCAAAGGAGCGCAGCTAAATGGCGTGAGAATACTCACCATTCCGCATCCGCTTACACAGGCCGCCTGGGCGGAAAGAGAAATCGAACCGGTCATTCCCGAACTCCCTCCGATCAACAGCAAATGTCCGCGGGTGCCTTTGTGAGAACTGCGGGAATGTTCGGGCAGTAAATGTGAGGCCTCTGCATCCGAAAGACAGAACGGAGCGTCCGGATCGGCATGGGACTGAAGGTGTTCCGGGTCAATCCCCAGATCCAACACCGAAACGGCTCCGGTCCAGAGACTGGAATGTTCATAAGCAAAGCCTGTTTTGCCCCCCCCTAGAGTAAGAGTATGTTCCGCCTGAACACAAAGATCCGGATCGAAGGGTTTCCCTTGGTCTGCATCCAGACCGGAGGGCAGGTCCACTGACCAGATTTTAAAACTTCCCCGATGTTCCCGGAGAAAACGGACCGCTGCGGCGATCACTCCTCTGGGTGCCTCAGTGCTGCCGGTGCCCAGCAGGGCATCCACCAGCCAGGCACCGGGCTGGAGAAACATTTCGGCCCGGTCCCAGGCGGATTGCTCTGAAAAATCCCGGCATACGACCCCGCTTTCCATTGCCCGCCGGAAGAAACCCTCCGCGTCTCCGTGGAGTTTGGACACTTTCGCACAGTTCCAAATCTCCACCGGCCAGGCTTGTCCATGCAACAGGGCGGCCAATCCAAAGCCGTCCCCTCCGTTGTTTCCGGGGCCGCAAAGCACGATCACCGGTCGTGGACGGTTCTCCGAAAAAAACAATAGTTCTCCCGCCAGCTTTCTGCTTGCCCGGGACATCAGGATTTCCCCGGGGGTTCCGGATGCAATCACATCCCGGTCTACCCGTCGCATGGATTCAGATTTGAAAAAATTCATGGGAGGACCCTAGACAGTTTCCGAACAGATTACAAATCGTTTTTTTTGGACCAGTAAAACGTTTGAATTTTGTAGGGATTTTGGCAAATATCTTCTATGAATCATTATCAGGTCAATCTCCGCAGTATCAGTTGTCAGGCTCCCGCGAATCCTCTTGAAGCATTGAAAGAGTCTGCGAAAAGCCCCGAAAAAGAGGCACCCCCTCTCGCCGTGCTTACACGGGATCTCGAACTGCTTTCCGATCTGGGAATCGAACTTCTGCACATCATGCCACCCTTTCTGATGGGGAAAGAAAAGCGGAAAGGAATCGGATCTCCTTATGCGGTTGCGGACTATGACCGCATGGATCCCGAATTTGGAGACAAACCGGAATGGTTCTCCCTGGTGCGCAAAGCCCATCAGCTGGGAATGAAAGTCATTCTGGGTTTCATGCCTAATCACACAGCACGCGATCACAAATGGATTCAGGAGGATCCGGGATATTATGTCAAAGGTCCCGATGGCTCTCCGGGATACGATTTCGACTGGAGTGACACCGCGAAACTGAATTACACCCACCCTGCCCTGCGGAAAAAAGTGACCGACACCCTGCTCTACTGGCTGGAGGGAGAGGACGCGGACAGCGGGGTGGACGGATACCGGATGGATATGGCCCACATGATCAATGATTTGAGTTTCTGGGATGAAGTCATTCCTGAACTCGAACAGAAGGCCACCCGTCCCCTCCTGCTGCTGGCCGAATGCTACGGTCTGGAAAGAAACCTGGATCTGTTTGTCCGGGGCTTTCATTCCGCCTATGATGATGATTTCTACAAAATCGCTCAGTACGGATTTGCCAGAGACCTTCAGGGAAACAGCCGGCTGGTTCTGGATGAAGAGGCGGAAAAGAATGAGGATTTCGCCCCACGGCTGACCGAGTGGCGGAAGGGAGGCATTGCCGCTGCGGTGCAAGGACTGATTCAGGAGTACCAGGTCCGGGCACCGGACAAACTGCTGGCCCGATATGTGGACAACCATGACGAGGGCCGCGGAGTCTACCGTTTTGGCCCGCAGGCCAGTCGGGTCATGATGGATCTGGCAGCCTGCATGCCGCAAAGCATTCTGTTCACACTGGCGGGACAGGAGGCCGGCGCGATGAACCGTCCACCGATCCACGAGTACTTCAGCATTTGCGACAAAGGTTTCCGTCAGATTCATGAAGACCGGATACGGAAGATCGAAGGAATCGAATTTGAGGGAAATCAGTTTTTCCGAACTTCGGAAGCACGCAGGCAGGCGGTTTCCGAAGCTCGGAAACGCTTTTCATTGCGCAAAGAACACCCTTGTTTGGTTTCGGGAAATTATCTTCCGCTTGACGTGCAGGAAAACAGCCCTGACACGGAGAAAACCGTGGTGGCCTTCACCCGTCAGCTCGCCGGGGAGTCCCTGCACTGTCTGTTCAATCTTGGACATGAAGCGCGGAACCTGGGGAGAATCCCGGAGGGAACTCTCATTGCCGGATCCTGCGAAAATGCCACTTTGGAACCCTTCGGATGGACGCTTATTCAAGCGCCTGGAGCAGATCCTCGGAAGAAAGTCTGACTTTACAATCCGAGTTTGTGCCAATGTCTTTTGAGGCAACTCTTAAAAGGAATCGTCTTTGACCACTGAGAAGACGCTGAAAGATTATTTACTGCACTTAGCTTTCTTGACCAGCCCGCCTGAAATTTCTAAAGAGAGAGTATGAGCACTAAAATTCTGGATGGAAAAGCCGTGGCCGCAGAGATGCGGGCTGAAATTAAACTGAAAACTGCGGAATTGACCGCGCAGGGAATCCGCCCCGGACTGGGAGTGCTGCTGGTGGGAGACGACCCCGCGAGCCGGAGTTACGTCACCGCCAAGGAAAAAGCCTGTGAAGAGGCGGGGATTCTCAGCCGGGAAATCAGACTGCCTGCCGATGCGGGCAAGGCGGA
>JBMTJR010000220.1:0-4386 GCA_049438565.1 Kiritimatiellia bacterium | reverse complement strand
CTTTCCCTGAGCCCTTCCTCCCGCTATATCGCCCGCACATATGCACCTCGAAGATCTTCAATCTCTCACCCAACAGGCTCTCCGTGAAATTGAGGCGGCGGACAGCTCCGACGCCCTGGAAAATCTGCGGGTTCTCTATCTGGGACGCAAAGGAAAACTTCCGGAAATCATGGCCGGACTCAAGGATGTGGCTCCGGAGGACCGTCCCGCATTCGGGAAAGGAGCCAACGACTTCAAAGTGCAGGTCAGCGAGGCCATTCAAACCCGCCGGCAGACCCTGCTCCAGTCCGCCACCCCGGCCGATGCGCTCGACATCACCCTGCCCGGCAACCGGGGACATCAGGGCGGTCTCCACCCCATTCACCAGATTATGATCCGGGTGATCAATATTTTCGACCGGATCGGATTCAATGTGGCCACCGGTCCCGACGTGGAGAGTGTTTTCAACAATTTCGACGCCCTCAACACCCCCGCAGACCATCCGTCCCGGGACGAGCAGGACACCTTTTATCTGGAGGAAGGCTCCCTGCTCCGCACCCAGACCAGCCCCATTCA
Organism: Kiritimatiellia bacterium; assembly: GCA_049438565.1. GTDB lineage: Bacteria > Verrucomicrobiota > Kiritimatiellia > SS1-B-03-39 > UBA6053 > UBA6053. Next base: position 3,831 of record JBMTJR010000220.1, on the reverse strand, counting down.
AATCCGGCACATGCTGCAGCATCCGCCTCCCGTGCGTATCATCGCGCCGGGCCGGGCCTACCGCCGCGACACCCCCGATGCCACCCACAGTGCCAATTTTCATCAGGTGGAAGGACTGTACGTGGCCGAGAAGGTGTCCATGGCCGATCTCAAAGGCGATCTGACCTATTTCGCGCACGAGATCGTGGGGAAAAATACGGATGTGCGTTTCCGTCCGCACTTTTTCCCCTTCACCGAACCCAGTGTGGAGGTGGATTTCACCTGTCATGTCTGCAGAGGCAAGGGCTGCCGGGTCTGCAAAAATTCCGGCTGGATCGAAATTGCCGGCGCGGGCATGGTCGATCCCGATGTATTCAGCGCGGTGGGCTACAATCCGGAAACCACCACGGGTTATGCTTTTGGCATGGGGCTGGAACGGATCGCCATGATCATGCTGGAAATCGATGATATCCGCCGTCTGTACGAAAATGATGCGCGCTTCCTGCGTCAATTTGCCTGAGGAGAACCCCGATGTTAGTCCCCCTGAGCTGGCTGAAAGAATATATAGATCTTCCCGAATCCGTCGACGAACTCCGCGATCTCCTCACCTATTCCGGTCTGGAGGTCGAAGGGGTGGAGCGTCACGGTTCCGATTTTGAAGGATTGGTGGTGGCGGAAATCACCGCCGTGGATCCGCATCCGAATGCGGACAAACTGACCCTCTGCACTGTGCAGTTGAATGCGGAGGACTCCATGCAGGTGGTCTGCGGCGCGCCGAATGTGCGGGTGGGTCTAAAAACCATTTATGCACCGGTCGGCGCCGAGCTCCCCAACGGTCTGAAACTGAAACGGGCCAAAATCCGGGGAGTCGAAAGTCTGGGGATGCTCTGTGCCGAGGATGAACTGGGCCTCTCCGGAGATCACAGCGGCATTATGGAGCTGGATCCGGAACTGAAAATCGGAACCCCGGCGGTCTCCGTGCTGGGCGGTCCGGATACCGTGTTTGATTTGGAAGTGACCCCCAACCGTCCCGACTGCCTGAGCGTGATTGGCGTGGCCCGCGAACTGGCAGCCCTGACCGGCCGCAGTTTGCGGCTGCCGGAAATCTCTCTTCCGGAAGCCCCGGAAGGCGAGCACATCTCCATCGAGATCCGGAATGCCGGGGACTGTCCCCGCTATACCGCCCAGCTGCTGAGCGGAGCCCGGGTCGGCCCAAGTCCGGACTGGATGCAGCAGCGGCTGCGTCTCTGCGGATTGCGCCCCATCAACAATCTGGTGGATATCACCAATTACGTGATGCTGGAATCCGGACAGCCTCTGCATGCGTTTGACCGCAAGCTGCTGCATGGAAACCGGATGGTGATTCGTCCTGCGGGCGAAGGGGAAATCCTGAAAACCCTCAACGGGGGCGAACAGAAACTCCAAAGCGGAGATCTGGTGATCGCCGATGCGGACCGGGCTGTGGCGCTGGCCGGAATCATGGGAGGGGCCGACAGTGAAATTCAGGACGACAGCTCGGACATTCTGCTGGAGAGCGCACATTTCGCCCCGGCAAAAGTGCGGGCAACCGCTAAGCGGCTGAATTTAAACACCGACTCCTCTTACCGCTTTTCCCGCGGATGCGATGTGCACGGATGCGACTGGGTCAGCCGGCGGGCCGCTTCCCTCATCTGCCAGCTTTCAGGAGCCAGACCCGCGGGCTCTCTACAGGACGAATGGCCGGGAAAAATGCCTCTGCACACTCTGGAAGCCTCCTGGGAGAAAATCTGCAGCCTCATCGGGATCGATATCCCGGTCAGCACCATGCAGGGATATTTCAAACGTCTGGGACTGCGCATTCTGGAAGAGGATGCCGAGGGGTGCAGACTGGAAATTCCCGGCTTCCGTTCCGATCTCACCCGGCCCGTGGACCTGGTCGAGGAAATTGCCCGGCTAAATGGTCTGGACAAAATTCCAGTACGCCCGCCCCATGCGCGGATCGTTCCCAACGCCAATGATTTTCAGATCCGGTTCCGGGTGCGGATGATACATTATCTGGCCAGCCGGGGTTTTCTGGAATGTCTGAACTACAGCCTGACCTCTCCGGAAACGCTGAAGGATCTGGATGCAGAACACCGCGACCGGCAGGTGGTGCTGCCCAATCCGATCAGCCAGGATCAGTCGGTGCTGCGCAGTTCTCTGTTGCCGCAAATGGTGGAAACGCTGGCCTTCAACCGGGCCCGTCAGAACGAGGAAGTGGCATTTTTTGAGACCGGCAAAGTCTATTTGAAAAGCGCGGAGGGGGTCGAGGAGCATGAACACATCTGTCTCGGAGCCATCGGTCCGTGGAAACGTCCGCTGCTCCACAAACAATCCTCTCTCAGCGACCGGGAAGCCTATATGGACTTAAAAGGCGAACTGGAAAATCTGCTGGAGCAGATGGGATGTCTGGAGAACGTGGAATTTGTGCCCCGGGAGGACCCCGCGTTCACACCGGGTCAGTCTGCGGAGCTCCGCTGTGGAGATCAGAAAGCCGGACGGATGGGACTGCTCGCCAAAACGGTCAAAAGCCGTTACAAACTTCAGGGGCCGGCAGCTGTGGCAGAGCTGAATTTTGACCTCCTGCTTCCCAGCCGCGGCCTGCCCCCGACCATGCAGCCCGTGCCCGCCCACCCCTCCATCACCCGGGATGTGGCTTTGATTCTCGACCGGGGAATTCCCCATCAACGGGTCATGGATCTGGTCAACCACCAGCGTCCCAAAGATCTGGCTCAGGTGGCGCTGTTTGATCTGTTTGAGAGCGATAAGCTTGGGGAAAACAAAAAAAGCATGGCGTACCGCTTCACCTACCGGAATCCGGAGAAGACCCTCACCGACAAATCCGTTGAGAAGATGCACAGCCGCATTACGGAACGTCTGGTGCAGGAGCTCAACGCCCGCATTGTCGGACAGGAAGTAGCTCCCCTTTAAAAAGCCCCGAAAAAGATGGAGCTGAAGGTGGTGATCGGTGAGGTCTCCCGGAAATCATCAATGGTGGCCCGCGCCTCATCCACCAACGACTCTACTTTCAGGTAAAGCGTCTCATCGTTGATCAGTTTTCCGACGGTTCCATTCTGTTCAGACAAGGCAATCGAGACATCTTTCAGGGCGGCCATGGCCTCCTGGAGATCCTGATAGACCTGATCATCGCTGCTGAGCAGTTTGCCAATCGTGCCCTCTCCTTTCTCCAGCCGGGACATAATTTTACGTGCATCTGTGCTGGCGACGCTGATCTGCTCCAGTGTATTGGTCAGGTTCATGTAGGCACCCTCATCCTCGGAAAGCAGTTTGCCGATGGTTCCTTTTCCTGCCGCAAGCCGTTCCGTGATGCTGCGCACGTCCTTGGCCACCGCCTCAATATCTGTGGAGGCGGAGGAAAGGGTCTCCACCATTTCCATGGCTTCGGTGTAGAGGCCGTCCTCCTGGATCAGCCGTCCCACGGTTCCCTCCCCGTTGCTGATTTTCGCAGTGATGTTTTTTAAATTTTCACTGATTTCGCTGATGTTGTCCAGGGTTCCCTGCTCCACCAGGGATTTCCGAACCATCTCCACGACCTCTGCCGCCTCCCGCAGCACATCCCGGGCGGCGTTGCCCTGCAGATTTTTCAGCTGATCTTCGTTCAAGACCGCCAGATGGGGAGAGCCTTCGTCGATTACCAGGCGCATTCCCCCCAGCATGGAGGAGGGCTCCACATAAATACTGTAATCTTCATAGAGTTCAAAATCGCGGGTCAGATACATGGTCACATCCACCCCGTATTTTTCCTCCGCGATTTCAATGGTCTCCACATATCCCACTTTCACACCGCGCAGAAAAATCGGCTCCCCTTCTTTC
>JBMTJR010000219.1:0-4435 GCA_049438565.1 Kiritimatiellia bacterium | reverse complement strand
ATAACCCATGAAACGCCAGGGGGGGAACTGGGCGGCGGCCGGTACTTCAAGCAGATCGCCCGTCTGCTGCTCCCGGAACTCCACCAGACGCCGGAGGGGCCATCCGTCAAATAAACCCGGTTTCAGCAGAATTCCCGTCCCCAGCGGATGTTCCCGCCACTCGCCATGGGCATCCCGGGCCAGAATCCGGTCCTCCCAGCCGGGATCAAGCGGACCGATCGAAAAAAGACTGATTTGCGGGATTTTCCGGTCGGCCCCGCGCTGACGGTTTCCCATTTCCTGACGGTACATGGCCACCGGCGAGGCCGGCTGGGGGAGTACATCCTGAACCCGCTGGGATACAGTAAAATAGATCCTTTCCCGGAACATGTTCCGCGTTCCCCGCCAACGGGGCTCATAGTTCATACGGCCCAGAGAAAATCCGGACTGGATTCCGGTGTCGCTCCCGGGCTGCCAGCGGCTGGCGAGGGAGTTCCACCAATCCGGGAAGCAACTCACCAAATAGGTCCCGGTTCCGGATTTCAGGGCAATCACCGGCCAGGGATTCTCCTCGGAGACCCGCATCAGCGGAAACCGGAGCATGGAGAGTTCGCGCCCGGGACCCGGGGTCAGTTTTCCCAGATCCAGCGAGGAGATATTTTCCAGCAGTGAATTCATATCCATTTGCAGGGTCTTTCCGTGCAGAGACAGCTCGAATTGGACCCCCTGGGTGTATTGCAGCAGGAGTTTGTCTCCGCTCATCCGGGAAAAACGGAGCGTGGGGGCTCCCTCCCCGCTCTGCAACCCTGCCCCGGTCCAGAGTCCCGGCTGCGTCTCTCCCTCCAGAATCACTTCCACTGAAGGCATGCCCTCTGCGGGAGAAATCCGGTACTCGAGTTTCATTTCCTTGCTTTCGTAGCGGAAGGCATACACACCGTCCTCCAGTCGGTGCAGAGACTGCAGGGATTTCTCGTCACGGGTGAGGGGTCGGTAGGCCGCAGGCGTGGTGGGAAAGTTGAGGGTGACACTGTTTTTCCGTCGGGGCGCGAAAACCGGCGGATACTCAAAGGGACGTACATAATGAACGGTCTGGGGAATCCGGCTGAGCACCTCCTGATAAATGGAGAGGGAATCCAGATACAGATTCTGCGGACCGGACACCGAAGCGGGCAGGTCCCAGATCAGGGCTTCCACCTGCACCGGGGTGGGGATGGTTTCCGGAACCCGCAAATGCAGCATCTGCATTTGCGAAGAGGGCGCATAGGGCAGAATCCATTCCCCCAGGGTTCCGGTGGCATCCCGGTAGCGCAGACGAATCTGGTGGTCTTTGCGGAAACCTACGCTGCCGTCATGCAGCATCCACAAAAGAACGGTGTCAAACTGGGATTGAATCAGCCAGGGTTCGGCGGGGGTAAGTTTAACCGTTTTCCGGGCGGGAAGTTCAGGCGTGAAAATGATCTCTGCGGAGGCCCGGCCCCAGATGGACTGACTGAGATTTTTCCGGAGCTGAACGGTTCCATCCTCCGTTTCCACTTTCCAGTGAGCCAGCCGTTCGAAATCCGACACCGGAAATCCGCGCTGGGGAAGTTCGGGTTTTGAAAGCAGACGGGGGACCGGTTCGGGCGGTAGCGGTGGCGCTTTACGCGTGCGGCATCCGGTCCAAACCAGAAGGTTCAGCAGCAGGAGCAGGGAGATCAGGGAAATACGGCGGAGCATCGGCCCTTTTCAAACAGACTATTTTTTGAATACCAGAAATTTCCGGCACAGGTAATTAATCAGAATGGCCGCCACCACATCGCTGCATTTGGCCACATATTCATTGATCCCGTAGGACCCCACCATCACCGAGGCGATGGCGGTTCCGAGAACAAAGGAGAACAGGGAAACCGCAAAAAAGAGGATGATTTCCAGATGGCGGGAGTGACGTCCACCCTCGAACACCCACTTAAAATTCAACAGATAGGCCACCACATTGGAGGTCAGAAATGCCAGGGTGTTCGCTTTGACGTAGGCCGCCACTTCCGGGTCGTGGGCCAGAGAGGAAAGCCAGTCGCGGATGCCAGTCCATTCTCTCCCGGCGGACTCCACCGTTTGCAGAACCTCCGGAGAAACAGGAAAGAGCAAGTGAATTCCCACCCAGAAAAACAGAACATTGGCCAGCATGGCGGCCACTCCGGCAATCCCGTAGCGGATAAACTGCAGCAGCGGATGCCTTTCATGCGAAAGGATGGCCAGCAGCCATCCTTTCACATTCCAAAGCGGGGGAAGTCCTGAAAACTCAGGGTTCAACATTTCAGACTTCCACTCCCTCGGTGACCCAGTCCAGAATTTCCTGCGGGAGCGGGTTGACCGAAAGCACCTCGGCTTCCTGTTTTCCGTTCTCCGAAGGAACCGTCACGGTATCCCCGGTTTTGCTTCCTTCCAGGGCTTTGGCCATTCCGGAACCCATCGCAAGGATATTGCGTTCCGGAACCGAGTCCCATTCTCCCAGCAAATAATAGGTGGCTTCTTTGCCATCGGCAAAACGAATGGTGACCGCCGTGGCGATCCCCGCCTCCTCCGAGGAGAATTCCGTGAAATCAGTGGGTTTCACCACCCGCAGCTGATTTTCCAGTTCGGCCCGGCGGGCCATGAGCAGACGTTGGGTGTCTTTGGCCGCTTTGTATTCAAAGTTCTCGCGCAGGTCCCCGTATTCCCGGGCGACCGCAATTTCTTTGGTGTTTTCAGGAATATCTTTCTCGATAATTTTCCGGAGCTGCGCCTCTTTCTCGCGGTAACTGCGGTGAGAACTGACCCGCGGACGCTCGGCCAGTTCCGCGGCCTGGTCTTCGGTTTTGCCGGAGACGATGTCGCTGACGGAGGGTTCCAGTTTGACAATCTGTCCGAGAACGGAAGCTTTGTCCAGCTGCTCCCAGGCGGTGCTGTCTTTCACCCCCTGCGTAAAGGCGCGGCGCTGCCGTTCATCCATGCTGTCCAGAACCTCTTTTAGCCAGACGGGTTTGCGGAAAACTTCGCGCAGCTGATTTCTCACCCGCAGACGGTTACCGGTATAGTCCCGGTTGATCACCTTGAGGATTCGGGCCACCAGATCCGGGGTGTTCCCATAATTCCATTGATCAATCTTCTCCTTGTTCTGGGAGAGCCAGAACATGACATCTACTTCAGCCGACCACTGATTCCACACTTCCCGCAGCGCACTGGCCACCCGGTCCTCCATTCCCTGATCGCTGAGCAGGCTGATCGCCTCATTCAGGGCGGAATACTCCAACTGCGGCAACACCTGAATCAGCACATCCGCCGCCGCTTCCGGATCCGCTTTGGAGAGCGAGGCAAAAAAGGCTTTGGTCAGGTTTGCGGAAAGCATTTCCACAATGGTGAGCAGACCGTCAGGCGTTTTGGAAGTGGCCAGGAAGCCGGAGAGTTCAATTTCTCCGGGTGAAATATCCAGCTGACCGGCCAGCAGCCAGCAGCGGACCAAATAGTCATAGTGGCGGCCCTTGGCGCCGATCACCACAAAACGGAGACGGTCGACCACAATTTTGCGGGCGGAGTCATCCAGCGCCGGAGTTCCGGCGGCCAGACATTCCTCCAGCTCATTCAGGATGGTTTCCATGTTCCGGAGTTCCCCCAGTTTCCAGAACCAGTTTCCGTCGTAGGATTTTTCGGTGTCCAGCAGTTCCAGCGGCTCCGAACGTTTGGAGGGGATCACAACCAGGGCATCTTTTTTCAGATCTTTCCGCGCATTTGCCCAGAAGGTTTTCCATTTTGCCTCCGGCAGAATATCCGGAACCAGAATAGCCTGAAGCTGGGGCGCGGCGGTGGGACCAAAACTGCGCAGGGCAATCCGGACCACTTCGGCCGGATCATTTTTCACCATGTCCTCCATGCTTTCGGGAGTCAAATAGCGGCGGGCATATAAATGGCTCTCATCGACCCGCTCCATCTTTTCCGCGGCAAAGGCCAGATCAAGTTCATGTCCCGGTTTTTCGGTGAAATCCACCGTCAGCCTACGGTCTCCGTGACGAAGCTCTTTCACTTTACCAAAACCAAAATTCTTCATGAACACATAATCCCCTTCGCCCAGCTCCATGAGCATCTGCAGACGGCGAAGGCCCTCTTTGGGCTTCAAACGGGGGGAATTCATCCCGGAAATCTCCAGCAGCATGCTGTGCAGAGGATCTTCTTCAAAGGCTTTGGCCAATTCACGCTGGGCGGTCTGACGCCAGTTGCGGTCCGCACTGTACCAGTCCGCCATCACCTGATAAAAACGGACCAGTTCGGAAAAGGCCGCTTTTTCAACCAGTTGTAGCCGGATAAGTTTTGCGTGAGACTCTGCCGTTTCCGGATCTTCGCGGTAAAGGACTGTCAGACTGGCAAGGATCGGGGTGAGGTTGGGAGGATTTTTTTCCAGACACTCTAACATCAATACTTCACTAAATTCGCTCATCGTTGCTTG
>JBMTJR010000218.1:0-4437 GCA_049438565.1 Kiritimatiellia bacterium | reverse complement strand
CCACCTTGTGTTCATCCGCCTGCTTTTGTGTGATTTCAAAAACGCCCACCACCGGGATCCAGCGCCAGAGGGATTCCGTGGAGAACAGACTCAAAAAGGCCTGGCGGAGCTGAGTATAGGTTTCCTGCTCAAAGGGGCGGTGGATTAGGTCCGTCCAGATTCCCTGAAAGAAAAAGAGAACAAATATCCCCAAAATCAGCAGGAGGGCCGGATACAGAAACCATTTCCGCTCCTCCCCATACATCCTGGAGAAACGGGGCAGTCCCGCCACGGTCCACAGACTCAGCGGCGGGCTGATCCAGGCCACACCCGCCCAGCACAAGGCAACGAAAGGCGCAAAGTATTTCCCTTTCAACTGTTGGGCCACACAGAATGCAGTCAGGCCGAGGTTCACCGACAAAAACCAGCCAGCTGCCAATCCGGAGCTTACCGGACTCCGCAGGGCCATCCACACCAACAGAGACAGCAGCAGAGGGGGAAGCCGGAAATGGATGGCCAGATAAATCCACATCCCCCCGAACCAGAGCCCCAGGCCGCTTCGAACCGGATCGGCGGCCAGCATCGCGCCTGCAAACACCAGGACACCCGCCAGAATTCTTTCGCCCCACAAAAGTTGTTTCCGGTTCAGTTTCACAGCGACACGATGGGTATACAAGATTGATGCAGCGCCCGCGATTCCTCCATAGGCAAACCCATTATTTCCCCAGGATTTCCGCGCCGCCCAGATTCGCAGCTCCGCCTGCTTTCTCCAAATCGGTCCACAGGGTGCCGTCTCCGGCATGCAGAATATTCAGACGCAGATCTTTGGACAGACGGGTGGCAAATTCCCAGAGCGTATACGCCTCCGGATCTCCCATCGCCCGGGCTTTCAACCGCAAACCGTCCGCTTTTTCTCCCTCCACCCTCTGATACGCCTCGGCTTTGGCCGTCCCAAGCAGTCTCACCCGGTCCGCCTCCATTTTGGCGGTCTGCTTCCGGATCTCCGCGACCTGCCTTTGTGTGTCTGCCTGAATGTTGGCAACCTGACGCTCCTGATCGGCTTTGATCTCGGCCCGGATCTTTTTGGTCTCTTCAGCAACCTGCTGTTTCCGCTGATCAATCAGGGTCTGCTCCGTGTTCAGTTCCGCGAGTTTTTTTGCGGTGTTCTGACGTTCCAGGTTTGTCAAATCCTGTTCAATCGCCAATCCCACCTGCTGAATCGGCTCCAGAATCTGCATCGGTACCGAAACCTGACGGATCAGCGCATTGTGAATAATGATTTTCTTCTCTTCCAGCGTCGTTTTCAAAGCGGAAGTCAGCTCATCCTGAAACACGCTGCGCGCATCCCCGGCCACAAAATCCCTCGCACCATATTCCGAACCCTTGTTGCGGGCCACAGAGCTGATCTGGGGAACAATAATTTTATCCAGCACCGCCGGAAGATCCCCATAGGTACGGAAAATCCAGGCAATATTTTCCGGATGCAGTTCAAACTCCACGGTCATGTCCAGACTGATCTGAAATCCGTCCCGGGAGGGGAATTCCAAAACCTGCGCGAGTCCCAGCGACGCCATGTCGTCGCCCAAACGATACTTTTCAGGAACCCTTTGAAAATCCTGCTGATCCTGTTGGGTTGCCGTTTTGGGATTGTATTTTCCACCCTCTTTCACTTTCCGGGAGGGCCTGGATTCTGAAAGAGAGGAAAGCAGACCGGAACTTTTCTGCAGATAGTCCGCCCGTTTTTCCTGCTGTTGCTCCAGCATATTGTAATTCAGCTCCTGCAAAGCGACATTTTGCACATCCAGTTGTGCCTTGGTGAAGACCCGTCCGCCCTCCTTCAGCATGGAAACCTGACTGACGCCGATTTCCAGCACGTCCACTTTGTACTCCCGGGGATTCAGGAAATAGAGTCCGGGCTGCAGAATGTCCTCGCGGACGCCTTTCTGACCCGGAGTGGCAAAGGCACCCTCCCGCGCCTGCTCCCCCGACAGAGAGGTAATGACCCCTGCATATCCGATGGGGATACTCACCGCAGGGAGCGTGTCGATCCGGTATCCGTAAGGATTCATACGGTAGGTTCCCGGTCCCAGCACCCGGCGCCAGGTCCCTTTTTGATGATCTTCCGCTAAAAATTCTCCGGCAGGAAGCTCTTCCCCCACTTTGGAGGTCACAATTCCCACCTGACCCGGCGCAATCCGCTGACAGGGAAGAATTTCGTGCTCATAAAAAATCGGATTCAGAAAATGACGGCCCTCACCCAGGACTTTCGCGCGGATTCCTTTTTGACCCTCACCCGCGAGGATCTGATCCGGAGGCAGGGCCTCCCCGATTTTGCTGCTGATCACCGCCATATGACCGGGTTTCACGTAGAAGCGGCAGAACATCCAGATCCAAACAAACCAGACTCCGGCCAACAGAACCACAGCCCCCAATACACCTTTCAGGATTCCCATTTTAGAATTTTTCATTGCTTCACCTCCCCTTTTCCGTTCATAAACGCTTGAAACAGCTCTCCGAGTACCCCACCGCGGTCATTGCTGAGGATCGTCTCGATCCGCGGGGCCAAATGCTGCACCAGAACGAGCCGGGCCAGATTCTGTCCGCTTCCCAGCGCCGCCGCCTCTGCGGCAAACACCGCCTCCTGCGCCTGGTTGTCGGCCTTCACCGCATCCCGCTCTCCATCCGCCTTGAGCAACATCGCATCGGCCTCAAACCGAGCCGCCTCCAGTTGGATAGTCGCGACATCCAAATCCCGCCGCGCCGCAATCAGCTGAACCTCAAGCGCCTGCTGCGCATTGATCACCGCCCGGATCCGTTCTGTATCCGACTCGACCTTTTCTTTGTTTTGCAGCGCAAGCATTTCCTGACGCACCAGTTCCGCCCGGGAACGGGCCTGGGTGATTTGCTGTTCATATTTTTCCGCCTCGCGCACCGCCACTTCACGGTCCCGGTTGATCGCGGCAATCTGATCCGGAGGTTGAATTTTCCGGACCAGGACCGAACGGATTTCCACCCCGAGATCCGCACAGCGGTCCCGAAGATACTGATCCAGATCATTCTGGAATCCCTGACGGGTCTGCCCCACGATGAAATTAATCGCCGGATGTTTGCTTCCTTCAATCCGGCTGAAACCGCGGGCCCGGGGCAAAATGATCTTTTTGATAATATCGTCCATATCCCCCACCCGGTGTGACAGCAGAGCTGCGGAGTCTCTGCGCAATGCAAATTCAATCGTTCCCTCCACCTCCACCGTGAATCCGTCTTCGGTGAGAAAACTGATCCGGTCCTCTCCGCTCATTTCAAAGCGCTGTCCCTGAAGATTCACTTCCACCAAAGAATACAGATAGGGGTTTAAATAATAGGTCCCCGGATCTTTTACGGCCGCAATCACGCCTTTGTTGCCATCCCCCACCAGAAAGGTGTTGGTCTTGGTCTCTCCTCCGCTGCCGGGGCTGCTGAGCATATCGTCTCCCACCAATGAGGTGATCACCCCGACATGACCCGCTCTCACCGTGATGGCATCAAACAGCTCCACATGATAGGCGTAAGGATTCACCCGGTGTTTTCCCGGCATCAGCACTTCCGGAAGAATCCCCTTGGTCCCCTCCTCCGCCAGAATTTTTCCATTCTCAAGGTCTTTGCCAAACAGACGCGTGCGCACACCGAGTTTCCCTGCCGGGATATCCGTGATCTGATCAATCTGCCAGGCCCAGGTGTAGGGATTCTTGAAGTAGCGGCCTTCAGAAAGGACTTCGAGCTGAATCCCTTTTTGATCGGGCGTCAAAGCCAGAATTTGTCCGGACGGCAAATCTTCGCCGGTTTTCCGGATGAGAATGGCAATTTTTCCCTCACCCGGTTCAATTCGGCAAGTGAACCAGAACAGAATCGGCAGCGCCGCCAGCAGTCCCAGCAGTGGAGGACCGATGATCATGGATTTCCAGGGGAAACTTTTCTGGGCCTGGGCGGAACGGCGGCGGGGAATCGGAGGAGGAGTGTCTGTCATGTCAGGGGTGGGGCTTTATGATGAATGAAACGTCATCCTAAGAAGACCCCTGAAAAATGAAAAGGAAATACCAAGAGAATCCGGAACTATTTTCCCTGAGAAATTCAGTTCCCCCGCAGCCGCAATCCCTGCAGGGGAAGATTGGGATCGATCCCCGACAACGCGGAGGCCTTCTCCATTTTCCGCAGCAATGGAACGGCGGCAATCATGGCGGCATTGTCTGTGCAATAACCCAGAGGCACGGTTACCAACGGCAGGCCCGCGCTCTCACACTGCTGTTCCAGAAGCCTGCGCAGGAATTTGTTTTTGGCCACCCCGCCCACACAGGCCACACACTTCCAGTCTCCGTAGTCGTGCAGGGCCTCTCCCACCCGGATCGCCAGACTCTCCATGACCGCCTGCTGATATCCGGCCGCCACCTCTGCGGAGGCGGTTCAAAAAACCATTGCTTTGGG
>JBMTJR010000217.1:0-4439 GCA_049438565.1 Kiritimatiellia bacterium | reverse complement strand
CGGTGGATGTGGAGCTGTTCACCCGGCAGCGCCTGGACCTGGAACTCTCTGCTGTCTCGGAGGCCGATTATTACGCCCGTCTGGCCCGGTTCTATGCGCCGGTCCGCACCATGACCTGGACCACGGCACTGCTGATCGCGGCGGCGGCGGTGTTTGGCGGACTGAACACCCTCTACGCCGCCTTTGCCTCCCGGGTGCGGGAAACCGCCACCCTGCAGGCCATGGGATTCAGCCGGACCAGTATCTTTTTCTCTCTGCTTCAGGAATCGCTGATGATTTCCCTCAGCGGCACGCTGCTGGGTGCTTTCGGTGCCCGTCTGCTGCTTGCCGACCGGGTCCTCCCTTTCGGGGCGGGCGTAGTCGAACTCGATCTGGAGCCCGCCAGTCTGCTGGTGGGATTGAGTGCGGGCGTAATTCTGGGGATCATCGGCACCCTGCCTCCTGCCTTCCGCTGCCTGTTTCCTCCTCTCCCGCAATCTCTGCGGGACTAACCTCAACCCCCATACGAACATGAAAAAAACGATCCTTCCGCTTCTCTCTCTGCTTCTTCTCGCCGGCTGCGGACCGCAGGAAACCGCCTCCGCGCCCGCCCCTGTGGAACTCCCGCCTGCGCTGGTCCGGGTGTTTGAGGGGAAAATTGATCCTGACGGTCTCTCCAGCATCCCCGAACTCCGCGAAAAAGCACAGCCCGGAGAAGAGGTGTCCTTCCACGCCAAAGTCATGGGCACCCTGCATCCTTTTGTAGAGGGACGGGCTCTAGTGGTGGTGGGCGATGCGGACACCATGCTCTCCTGCGACCTGCTGGGGGAAGAAGATCACTGCGAAACCCCCTGGGATCTTTGCTGCGAACCCGGCGAATCCCTGCGCAAAGGCACGGCCACGGTGCAGGTGATGGATGAAAACGGGAAAATCCTCAGCGCAGGCCTGCGCGGAATCCACGGACTGAAAGAACTCAGTCAGCTGCGTATCCGGGGAACCGTGGCACCGAATGCCACCCCGGAGGCCTTCATCATCCATGCCACCGCGATCGAGGTGCTGTGACCGCGGAGATCTCTGGAACCATCCCCTCCTGTTCCCCTATCACACATCAAAAAAGTGGGTGGCTGTAAGCCGGATTCTGTCCAGGACCGAAGTCCCTGGTCAGTCATGTATCTATGCGATCTACCCGGAACGGTTCCCGTCCGAAGACGGAAGCCAGGCGAGCCACCTGTGCCGTTCCCTATGTGATCTTGCTCCGGATGGGGTTTATCATGCGGCCCCGCTCTCGCGCAGACCCGGTGGGCTCTTACCCCACCCTTTCACCCTTATCCCGACACCCGCCTTGCGGCGTGGTCGGGACGGTTTACTTTCTGTGACACTTTCCATCCCCCGCGATTGACACGGAGTTTCCTGCTTTGACAACAGGACATCCTGCTCTGTGGAGTCCGGACTTTCCTCCCCCCGATCCCGCCTCGCGGCGGGTGTCGGGAAGCGACTGACCGCCACCCGCGCCTCTCCTACGCCGCCTCCCCCTCCGGTGCAATCTTATTTGGGGGGGATTTTGGAGCTTCTGTTTGGCGGATCATGGAGCCGCGAGGGGGCACAAAGGAATTCTCCACTACAGCCCCTTCCGGGCAGGAAAAAATATGCAAAAAAACGCGGAAAAATAAGTGGTGACTGCTTTCGAGTCTGTATGAACAAAAAAAGAGCCACTGGATACGTTGTGCGACATAGTTAGACAAAATGCCTACGACCTTTATCGGTATTTGGGCCCGGGCCACATGGAAAAGGTTTATGAAAACGGTCTTGTTCATCGTTTGACGAAAAGCTCGCTTTCCGTTCAACAACAACTTCAACTTTCCGTGCAGGATGAAGACGGAACTGAGATTGGAAATTTGATTCCTGACTTGTTGATTGAGAATTTCCTCATCGTCGAATGTAAATCCGTTCAACAGATTATTCCTGTTCACGAGGCGCAGATTTTGGGATACTTGCGATCCGCGAACTTGAAATACGGGCTTCTCATTAATTTTGGAACCCACCGATTTTCAGTTAAAAGATACATATCCACCCCTTTTCAGCGGCAGAATCCATTACAACGGGAATCGAGACCATCTGAAAATGGATTTGGCCACGAAGGGGCACAAAAGGGACCTCCCCTATAGCCCCGCTACGGAACCGCTTCTCTGGAAAAGAGACAGTGTCACTTTATACAAACCTGCTTCAAAGTGTGTTTCAGAATGGGGCTATAGGGGAGCCTTCTTTCGTGCCCCTTCGCGGCTGAAACTCCCCGGCCAAAGTGGGTTCTGATTCATAATGAAAACACCTTCAGAAGAAACAGTTTTTTTGCCGCGAAGGGGCACAAAAGGGACCTCCCCGATAGCCCCGCATCGGGTGGGAATGGGTTTCAGAATGAGGTGATCGGGGTGAAACCTTTGGCATCTCTTCATGGACCGCTTATTGAAAAATCTCTTCTGGAGGCAACGCAGTGATAAACAATTTTGAATGCTAAACAAAGATACGGTACATATTTGTTGTATTTAGATTTCTTGGAAAGATTTGAACACATTCCGATAGGAATTCGTCTCAGGCTGGACGCATACTTATAGACAGACCGAATTTTCGATTTTTTCTGAAAATTTAAGAATAGGCAAATCCTGTGTGTAAGCATCCTATTGATTGAACGAACAAATAAATATCATCCTGAATAAAAACCTCCATCCACGGAAAAACCCATGAGCGAAAATGACAGTACCTTCAGAGCTTATCTGAGAAACATCTCTCAGGAACCCCTGCTGACCCGTGAGCAGGAAAACGAGTTGGCGGTGTTGATCAAACAGGGAGATCAGGCCGCGATTGAACGCATGGTGAAATCCAATCTTCGACTGGTCGTGAAGATTGCCCGCAACTACGCCGGACTGGGAGTCCCCCTGATGGATCTCATCGCGGAGGGGAACATTGGTCTGATGAAAGCGGTTGAACGCTTTGATCCGGAGAAAGGCGGAAAAATGAGCACCTACGGCGCCTGGTGGATCAAACAGGCTATCAAACGCGCGCTCACCAATCAGAGCAAAACCATTCGTCTTCCTTCTCACCTGCTGGAGAAACTGAACCGGATCCGCAAGTTTTCCCACACCTTCCATGAGGATCACGGCCGCGAACCCAACAATCGGGAAATTGCCGAGCACATGGGCGTGAAACCGGGACAGATTGCCCACTGGAAAGCCATGTCCTTCAATCCCTCTTCGCTGGATGCCCCGATCGGGGACGAGGACGGAGGCAGTTTCTCCGATCTGCTTTACGACAGCAAATCCCGGAACGGATACGATATTCTGGATGATTTGCAGGTACGGGAAAACGTCACCAGTCTGCTGGAGCACCTCGACGACCGCGAGCTGAAAATCCTGAATTACCGCTACGGACTGGATGGCGGAGAACCTCAGACGCTGGAATCAGTGGGGGAACATTTCCACATCACCCGGGAAAGAGTCCGCCAGATTCAGAAAAGCGCGCTTGAAAAGTTGAAAGGCTTAATGGATGATATCGAAGAGCCCAATCTCGATCATGCACCCAGACAAGCCCTTGCATCCTGACCTCCCCCTGCTTACCCGCTGCATCCGTGACGTGCCGGACTTTCCCAAGCCCGGTATTGTCTTTAAGGACATCACCCCGCTCTGCGCGGATCCCCGCGCCTTCCGGCATTTCATTGATCTGCTGGAGGCCGAATACCGTCCGCTGAATCCGGACCTGATCGTGGCGATTGACGCCCGGGGCTTTGTGTTTGGTGCCGCGCTGGCCTACGCACTGGGAACCGGCGTGGTGCTGGTGCGCAAAAAAGGGAAACTCCCGGCGGACACTCTCGAAGCCAGTTATGATCTGGAATACGGATCCGCCACCCTGGAAATGCATCTGAATTCGATCCAACCCGGGCAGAAAGTGGTGATTGTCGATGATCTGCTGGCCACCGGCGGCACCGTGGAGGCCACGGTTCAACTCTGCCGCAGGCAGGAGGCCCACATTCTCGGCTGCGCGTTTCTGGTTGAGCTCGCATTTCTGAACGGACGCAAAAAACTCGGCGGGATTCCTCTGTACGCTCCGGTTGTGGTGGAGGGGGAATGAAAGTGATTCTCCGCATTCTGGTGATTCTGCTTTCAATCCTCACCGTCGGGATCGCTCTGCTTCCCCCCCGCAACCCGGCTCCGGAACCCGGAGAATCCGTCAGTCCGCCTGCGGAATCCGCCCCGGCAGTGACTTCCGAAGCGCCTCAGTCTCAGCAACTCATCCGGGACCTGCTGGGCGGCGGCGCGATTGACCAGGGAAAAAAGGCCCGGGACCAGATTTCCGAGCTGAACCGGGACCGGGAAAAGGAATTCGAGGAAAACGGACTATAATTCCGGCAGATTGTCCTGCACCCGGAAGCCGAGCGTCCGGTACACAGGAAGCTCCTCCGCACGCAGCCC